>JBCDIY010000001.1:0-20365 GCA_038748435.1 Pseudomonadota bacterium
AAGGCCAAAGTGCGCGCCCGCGTGCTGGACGGAGACCGCAACCTTATTTATTAATGGTAAACAAGCCAAAAGAACTTTTGTAAAAAACACCTTGGATGAAGGAGAAGGCGAAACACCAGTACAAATTTGGAATGAAAACTTAAACGGAGTTAAACATCAGATCTATTTGCATAAACAAGGCGGCGCGACAATGGATTATAATTTTATCGTGCCTAAAGGTATGTATTTTATGTTAGGTGATAATCGTGATGGTAGCGACGATAGCCGCTTTTGGGGATTTGCGCCAGAAAAAGATTTAGTCGGCAAAGCTGAATTTATCTGGTTAAGTTGGGACACAAAAAACCATAATATCCGCTGGCATCGATTGGGAACGGCTTTGTTTAATTGATGTGATTAATTGTCCTGTGTTTTAATACGGGCTAATTTTTTGGGTTTGTTGGGCTTCGCTGCGCTCAACCCAACCTACCAAAGGTTGCAGCCTTAAAAATAAAAGCTCGCGCAATGAAAATATCCTAAGTGGTTTTCCAACGTTTGTGCATCCATAACCATTGATCTGGAAATTCTAACACAAATTTCTCCAGCGTGTGATTATAAGCGCGGGTATTAAGCAATAATTCCTGCTTGGCATTTTCATGTTTAATCCACTCGTAGGCAGGAAAAAATTCTAACACGTGAATGCCGTTTTTATCGCGGTAACTACGCACGGGTAAAACTGGGACATTGGTATAACGCGCGATCATCGCCGGGCTGCGAAACGTTCCAGCTTTGCGGCCAAAAAAATCCACCATGATGCCATCTTTAGCTCTCAGCGAAGCGTGTTGATCCATGACAAACACGACGCCATTATGCTTTTCTAATGCATCACAGACGCGATCCAAAGAGTTTTTTTTCGGTATGACATTTAAACCGGCTTGATAATAACGTCGAAATAATAATTTTTCTATCCATTTGGTGGCAATGAGTTTGCGCACAAAGTAAAACCGGTTTTGATATTCGGTAAAATTTAAAATGCCAGCGATGGGGGCAAATTCCCAGTTGCCAAAATGTCCAGTGATAAAGATAGCACCTTTAATATGATGGTGCTTATATTTCATGATATGTTCAACGCCTTCAACACGAGCTTTTTGTTTGATTTGCTCTAATGTCATGAAGCGCATTTTTAAGTTTTCAATCAGTGAGGTAAATACGTGGCTATAAAATCCTTTGGCTAAATGAATAATTTCTTTAGCGCTAAGTGCCTCACCTAAAACATCGCGCATATTTTTTAACACAACTTTTTTGCGGTAAGGTAAACAATAATAAAGAAATTTGCCACCTAAACTCGGACGCAAGGCGGCGACATAATTTTTTAAATATTTTTTTTCAGCGGTAGAGATCATTTGCTAGGCTCTGCACGTAGTAATACACCTGCGTTAACACTGGCAAACGCCCGGTTTATAACTGCAGCAGTGGCTGATTTTGGCCTTTGCGTTTGTGCAGAAATTTTTAAATTTTCTACCTCAGGGCAAGCTTGCTGTAAGTGCAGTACTCCTGGAATCGTATTAGTTTGTAACGCTTTTAAAGTTAAAATTGTTTCGACTACACCAGCTGCGGCAACGGTATGACCGATATATCCTTTAAAACCAGTGATTGGGGGTAAGTCGTCTTGTGCTTCATTCAATGCCTTATAACCGCTTAATTCACTAGCGTCTGAAGGCTTATTCGCATTGGCATGGGCGGTAATCATGCCTAAGTCACTTAAAGGCATAGCTGCCTTGGCGAGTAAATCTTGCATGATTTGTGTAATACCTTCGCCGTTAGGCTTTAATTGCAGAGTGCCTTGGGCTTCACAAGCCGAAGTGCTACTGAGGATCTCACCTAATACGGGTGCTTGACGTGCTTGCACTGATGCTTGGTTTTCTAACATTAAAGCTCCGGCACCTTCACCTAAAATGGTACCGTTGGCAGTTTTATCAAAACTGCTTAAGCGATTCGGCGAAAGTAGATTCATACTGGCGTAATACATTTGTCCTTCGGGTTCTATCGCTGATTCATAACCGATGACAAGCGCTCTATCGATAACGCCTTGTTCAATCGCATGCTGTGCTTCGGCAATCGCTTGAATGCCACTGACAGCGTGATTAACAACGTTTTGATTGGTGCCGCGAAATTGATATTTGATCCCTGCGTAAGCAATGACATTATTCGATAAAATACGTAATAACCACATTGGATGGACGATATCAAACATAGCACTACCATATTTTTTTAAATCGCCTTTGGCTGCAGCTAAAAGTGGATGCAGATCATTTTGCTGACAAAATTTACTACCAGCTGAAGCGACAAACAATCCAGTACGAAAATTAAATTCATTGGTGTCAGCCAAACTATCACGGTATTCTAGTAAACCACTTTGCTTGACGACATCGTCAGTAATTTTTAAACCGATGACATCGTGACGTGAAAGCATTTTTAATAATTTACGATCGGCGAGCATTTTTCTTGGGTTGTAATTTTTAACTTCAGCGACTAACGGATATTCCCACTCAGAACAATCCCAAAGTGTGGTGGGTGCAATACCACTTTTACCAGCAATGATACTGTCCCAAGTTTGGGTCAAATTATCTCCAAGAGAAGTCAAGCAATCGGCTGCGGTAATAAAAATACGTTGTTTCATAAAGCTAACCCCTAATTATTCCACGGCTTTAAATATCAATACACTATTGGTGCCACCAAAACCGAAGGAATTTGACATGGCAGTATTGATAGTTAAATCTCTGGGTTTATCGGCGACATAATCTAAATCACATTCTGGATCTGGCGTTGTTAAATGTGCTGTCATGGGAATTTTTTGTTGCTGAATCGATAATGCAGTAAAAGCTCCTTCAATTGCACCAGCTGCTGAAATCAAATGGCCTATTTGTCCTTTGGTCGAGCTGATAGCGAGTTGTTTGGCTTGGGGACCAAAGACTTGCTTTAATGCATTGGTTTCTGAAATATCATTCATTTTGGTAGAAGTACCATGCGCATTAACATACTGAATATTTTCAAGCGCTACGTCAGCATCTTTAATCGCAGCTTGCATTGCTTGAATTGCGCCATCACCATCTGGGTGTGAATCAGTAATACGATAACAGGAGTTAGTCGTGCCTTCACCAGCCAGTTCAGCGTATATCTTAGCATTGCGTGCTTTCGCATGATTGTATTCTTCTAATATCAAGAACGCAGCACCTTCACCGAGAACAAAACCATTGCGGGTTAAATCAAACGGACGACTGGCAGATTGCGGTGTTTCATTATGGCTCGAAAGCGCACCTAAAAGACAAAAGCCGGCTAAGCCGATAGGGTTTAACATCGAGTCAAAACCACCGGCTAAAACATAATCGCAATCACCACGGCGAATTGCTTGTAAGCCCAACGCCAATCCTTGTCCACCAGAAGCACATGCTGTATGCACTGCAGCAGTATAGCCTTGAATATTAAATTGCTGCGCCAGTAAACCTATTCCAGCGTTGGATTGCATACGTGAGAATTGTGAAGCGGAAATCGAATTTAATCCATGTTTGCCAAATTTGGCCATATCAACTGCACCATCAGCAGCAAATTGCTGTTGGAATTTACTTAGATAATCAAACTCAGCCGCTATCATGCCGCAACCTACAGTTATTCCCCAGCGTGTCGCATTGGTTTGTGTCGGTCGAATTGCCGCATCGTTAAAAGCTTCAGCAGCAGCAGCCAGAGCATATTTTGTAAAATCGATGGCGTAACGCTGGATTTTCCGCGATATTGTAGTTTCTGCTAAGCTGAAATTTTCTACCTCAGCACCGACTTTGGTAGTAAAAGTACTAGCATCGAATTTTTTTATCGTATCAACCCCGCTTTTCCCAGCGAGTAAATTTTTCCATGTTGTTTGGGTATCGTTGCCCAGTGGCGACACTATGCCAATACCGGTAATCACAATGCGCTTGTTATTCATCTTGACCTCGATTAGAAATTTTTTCATAAAAGGCTTTAGCAACACAGACACGTTTATTTTCTACTGTTGCAATAAAATTCAAACTAATATGTGTAGGTGTTTTATCCAGCACTTTTATCGTTGTACGCACGATGTCTCCTGGTTCGACAAATTCCATCATTTTAATGCGTTGTACTTGTTTAACTTGCCATTGATTAATGTCGATCAGTTTATCACTGGCAGCGATAAAACGATAACCGAGTTGTAAAGTGCATTCCAGTAAAAAGCTTAATGGCAATACCGGTCGACCAGGAAAATGATCGGCAAAGTACGGTGCTGATTGCGAAATTAACTTTTCGGCAACCACTGATACATTGTTTTCCCAGTGGATAATGCGGTCATAATTGACATAAGGATTCAATTTTGGCGAGAAAGTTTCTTCAGTTAGTTGAAATTCGCATGGTGTTGGCAATTCGCCTGGACGCCATAACACTTTTAACTGTTGTTTTACATTTTCGCTATCACCAAATTCTGCGACTGGCAGTAAAGGTCCTAAACCATCTTTAACTTCTAAGATTTTTTTATCACCCACGCGTGCAATGCCGGAAAAATGTGTGACTTGATTTTGCAAATCTAGTACATCGATTTTATTTTCTAATATGACACTTTCGCCTAAGTAGGCGTCAGCGTAGATATTGACTTCTTTAACAATACCGCCGACTAAACGTAACTTAAAATCGCTCGCTTTAATGATATTCCAGGAACATAATTGGCCAATTGCTTCACCGAGAATACACGACAAAATACTCGGCTTTTGGCCAGGTTTATGTACTAGATAATCGTCGCTTGGGGTAATATGTTTTATCCCAAGCGTACTTATCGTCGGTTTTAGATCAAAAATTCGATCGACAAATAAAAAATTCATGTCGCAGTTTAAGCAGTTTCAGTTTGCTGATTATGGGCATTTACCACTAATTTACATAGAGTTTCCACAGTAAATAGTGTTGGGATTTCAGCTACCTTTAAACCTGACTTGAAATTTTCTGCGGGAACTTCGCTTAAGTATTCTTTTAAAACTACCATGCCTTTTTCTGTGATGACACCGCCTTGCTCAAATTCAGCATCGGATAAAGCACCACGAGCTTGTTTTTCAATTTGGCCGCGCGGAATTTTAATTTTAAATTCACGCTCTAATTGAAAGATTAGATCTAAGAAATCGATAGATTCTGCACCTAATTCAGCAATTAACTGTTTTTTTAATTCAACTTCGGATTCATCTACTGCTAAAACATCAGCAACGATGACTTTAATTTTTGGGAAAACGCTTGCTACGTCCATTGCTACTCCTCTTTCATTCAATATGCAATTTAAGAACATAGTATTATACGGTATGTTGTCGGGTTTGTTGAGTAGTGATTACTAGTCTTTATGCGAATTGTCTAGAATTAAGCCATTTTAAAGCCGCCATCGACATGCAGTATCTCACCGGTAATGTAGTTAGCCAGTGGTGAAGCCAAAAAAGCGACGGCATTAGCAATCTCTTGGCATTGGCCATAGCGCTTTAAGAGGATTTTACTTAGGGTTTCTTCGGCAGCTAATTCACGTACGTTTTGGCTCATTTCAGTTTCAATCACGCCGGGGGCAACCGCATTGACATGAATGTTGCGGCGTGCCAGTTCTACGGCCATGGCTTTGGTAAATGCATGAATTGCAGCTTTGCTGGCGGCATAGTTAGCCTGACCTCTGCCGGGTTTTTCACCGGCGATAGACCCAATATTAACGATTTTGCCTGCACGTTTGCGCATCATGTGTGGAATAACCGCACGTGTCATTTGCATGGTGCCGATTAAATTGGTGTGTATGACTTGCTCAATAGCAGATGTTTCCATGGCAGCCAATAGGTTATCTTTAACGATGCCGCTATTATTCACCAAAATGTCGATTTGTTGATGTTGTTCAATGATCGATTCAATGATAGCTTCACACTGGGCATTGTCGGCAATGTCACATTTTAAGGCCTGCAATGTCAAACCTTCAGCTTCGGCTGTCTGCAAAAGTTTATCAGCTAGAGAGCTGCTGCTATGGTAAGTGAATACGACGAGTGCTCCCATTTTAGCGAGTGTTAAGACTATCGATTCGCCAATACCTTTAGCTCCGCCAGTGACTAAAGCAATTTTGCCTGCAATTGTATCTTTATTGAACATTATAACTCCAAAGGTTTTATCAATATTACATTTTGAATATCTAGGCTATTCAAGTCAAGGAAGTGGTATTTGAAAATTAAAACTGCTTTTAATATTTCCTTAAGATAAAAAAAGTACAATAAATTTGTCCAAAATAATTGAAGAGTTATATCCATGCCTAGCCGTAATAATACAGAAATTACCTTACCCGCATTTTTGCAAGCCTATTTTATTTATTACTTCGATGAATTGTATCATCCAGAGCAAGCAAGTTGTTTGAATAAGCTTGAAGCACATTTGAAGCAAAAATTAGCTATGCAAGAGCTAGATATTAAAAAACTTCCTGATCTAATTAATATGTTAAGCCCTAAAGCCTCGAGAGATCTTAATTCAGCATTATTTGCGGCGATTGGCAATTACCAAATAAAATGTGCTCAACAAGAAGAAAATATAAAAACTATTTTCACATCGATATATTCTGCAGAAGCTAAGTTAGCTGAGACTCAGCCAGCATTAACGCGCCAGCAATTATTTTTACTATTGAAAGCACTTTATAATCATCAAGCAGTTCAAACTACCCCAAGCTTAATAGAAAAGCTAAGAAGCTTAATAAAAGTCGTATTACAACAAGAGAGTCTAGATTTTCAAGAAATACAAAAAATGATTAATGCTATTTTAGCTGCAAACTATAGCAACTTAAGTTTCGCTGAGACTAATCACATCAAAAGTGAGTTATTAAAGTTTCTGCGATTTGTCGCTGAGCATATACAACTAGCAAATGTACAGCAAGAACACGCACAAATAGATTTGAGTGAGAGTTTAATATCTTTCTTAAAGCAATTACAGTTTCTTTCAAATGAAGATATTTCAGTAAATGCAAAACTTCAATTTACCCAGATAGCTCAAAAAATTAAAGACCAATATAAAGACACTAAGACACTAACTGATGCACCTAAAATTCATGCAGCTTACACTGAAATATTACAAGCTGTAATGTATGATCAAGTGCAAACCGCTAATGACGTAGAAGATACTTTCAAAGATATTTTGCCGATAATAAAAAACTATGTAGACACAATTACAAAGTTATATGAAAATTATAGAAATCATACAAAACGTTTTATTATTACGGATAAGTATTATTCAGAAATACCAAATGCCTCTTACCGTAAAGGCAAACGATTAAACCAAGTTGCGAGTATCTTAGAAGATTTAAAACAGGTTAAAAGCTTCCCGCAGCTATTAATTTTTTTAGAGAAACTAGCAAAAAAAATCCAAGCATTTGCTTCAGGGCAATCACAATTAAAGCAAAATTTACAATGTATCTATGAAAATCTAAAACAATTTGCTTGGCAGTATCATTCACATATTACTGCAAACGATCTTTCGGATGACTTAGGTTTGATTGATTTCGATGAAAGTAAACGAAATCTTGAAATTGAAGGGGAAACGTTTGAAAAAATGCTCCCGGATCTAGAAACATCACAGCTTAGCCCTGATAACCTTATTGATCCGCAGGAGAAATCCAAACCCATGCATGCAATCTACCGCCAGCTAAATGAGGAAGGCCAAACACCAATCTATCGTTGGCAAATTACTAAAAAAGACAAGTTTGATTTTTTAGCATTTAGTTCGGTTGCTTTTTCACAAGTAGCTTCTGCTGAAAGTGCAACTCATCAAAAACCACAAGATATACTTCGTCAGCAAGCAAATCAAACCTATTATCAGCAAAGTCTGCAAGTAAGATTTAAACTTGATCTATTACAATCATTAAAAGAACAAATACACCGATATAAAGCCCGACGTTTTGGCCTATCTGCTAAGCGAATTAAATACGCATTGTGGGATAGTTTTGGTAATGCATTCAATCAAGAAAATTATACAAAACGTATTCGTCAGATTCAAATTGAACAGCTATTAGAAGTATTTACAGAACTTGAAAGTATAACTAAAAAAAGCCATGGACAAATAGAAGAAATGACTGGTTTTGTTAACCTAATTTCTAGACTTAAAACTATCTATGAAGCGATTAAAGATAAAAAGTCTGAATTAAAACAGGTGGTTTTGCATATTCAAAATGAATTAATTGAAAAATATCTATTGGTGCCACACGCTCCATATGTATTAGCTAGGGATTATCCTACAGAAATTGCGTTGAAATCTAATATTATTTCCACGGATTTAGCAAGGAAGTTTTCCTCTCAATCGAAAAATCTAGAAGAAAATAATATTTTTACCTTCAGGACAAACAGGCGATTTAAAAAAGAGGATGAAAGAATAAAATCTGCTGAGACAAACGATGTCGAAAATAAAAAATTGAGTGCAGAAGAAGTAGCAGCGATGACACCTGAAGCCCTGCAAGTATACATTTATCAAAAAAAATTACAACATATTCAACAGGATTCGCAACTGCAAGCAACGTATAATTATTTATGTGGTGAATTACGTGGTCTGGCTTTAACTGCATTTATTCTTGACTCTTCAACAGGTGCTGAAAAATTTGTTTTAAAACCAGGTGAAAACGTAACGCGCGTAAATAAATTAACTAAAAATTTGCAAAGCTTAGCAGAAATAATACCATTATCTGGTATTTCTTTTGTAGCCAATAAGTTGACTAGGGTTGTCAAAGATGTTGCTGCAGAAAAAGATAAACAAGAACACCAGATGCTAATGAATAATACCACGGCGTTGTTTAAAAATTTAAATCAATTAGAAAACTTAGTCGATAAAATTGCACTCATCATCACCCTAAGTTTCGCTGAGCAAATAAAAAAGATGTCACAGCAAGATGCACAAAACAGCTTAAAGCAATTTCAAAAAGCTTTGTGGCAAAACTTGTCGTCGGTAATTCGCAAAGGGGAAATTTCTGCTGATACAGATCTTGGTCGGGCAGTAGCTAATCTACCAAATGCACATAAAGATTATCTATTTTTTAGTAAAACCATTCATTTGAAATCCGAAGCAGCAAATGCTAATAATAATAAAGTTGCTATCGCTGCGATGACCAATCAACCGGCTGAGGTTTATTTTGAAAACCAAGACGGTAATATAGTCACTTATTTTAATCAACCCATTGAACAAGTTAAACAAAACTATGCAAAATTTGGCTTAAGGCAAGTGTTTAGTAAACCAACAGATAAATTTATATATGAACGGGAAACTGATAATTTATCTACCAAAGTGAATGATTTAAAAAATTTGTTACCTGAATTGACTTCATATATGTATGAGGAAAAAAACAAAACCTTGCAAGAAATTATTACAATAAAAGAGGGATTAACACGAAATCTGCCTTTAGTAGCTTGTGGTTAAGCCAAAATTTTTCTAAACGTCAGATTAATTCGTGCGCCTAGGGCATTTTTAATCTTAGGTAAACTATGTAACCAATAAGCCTGGGTTTTGCCGCGCATAAGCAACAGCGATCGATCGGCTAAATAGAATTTGATTTTATTGCCATTCTGTTTGTGTTTTAAAACAAAACTTCGTGTTGCACCTAAACTTAACGAAGCAATCAGCGGTTGCTGCCCTAATTCTTTTTCATTATCAGCATGCCAACCCATATAATCATTGCCATCATGATAATAGTTGGCTAACACACTATTGAAATCACAGCCTAGCTTATTTTCTATGCAATGTTTAACTTCAAGTAATTCATTTGTCCAAGGATGCGGTTGATGGTCTACACCAGAATAGCGATAGATTGCGTTGGCATCACCGTACCAAGCCACTTGGCGTGGCACTTTAACCACTTTGCCATAGATTCGCAGATGCTCAGCTTGCCAAGCGAGAGTTTGTTTAAAAATCTTAAAAAGATTGGAGTTTAGGGTTAATTTTGGGTAATAGATAAGCTGCAAATCAGTATAGCATTGGCAAGCAGTGGATGAGCTTTTTAATTTATGTTGCTGGTTTGTTTTCATGTTTGTTAATACATTGTCTCCAGGTTGAGCTTCGACTCTGCAGAAGCTGGCTACGATTATGGTAGCCAGTGGTTGAGCGTAGCGGAACCACTGGAGCTGATTGCTTTTCATTCTCCAGTGTTAAAACACTGGCCACAGTTCTAATGATATACTTACTCAAAGTATAATGGTTATTCAGCTCTCGCAATCTTATTAAATTAGGGGAATTTAATGATTAAAGTAGGCTTTGTCGGTTGGCGCGGCATGGTGGGTAGTCTGTTGTTGCAGCGTATGCAAGCTTGCAAAGGGTTTGCGCAGATAGACCCGAGTTTTTTTTCAACTTCACAGCCAGGAAAAACTGGCCCTGATTTAGGTGCTGGAGCTAAGCTTTTACTCGATGCCTACGAAATAGATGAATTAGCCAATATGGATGTGGTTCTCGCTTGTCACGGCAGTTATTACACGCGTGAAGTGTATTCTAGATTGCGTGAATCAGGCTGGCAAGGTTATTGGTTAGATGCAGCTTCACAATTACGTATGGATGCAGCCAGCGTTATCGTGCTAGATCCTATCAATAAGCAGCATATGGTTAAAAGTTTGGCTGCAGGTGTTAAAACCTTCATCGGTGCTAATTGTACGATTAGTTTGATGTTACTGGCGATCCAAGGACTTTTACGCGACGGTTTAATAGAATGGATCAATACCTCAACTTATCAAGCTATTTCTGGCGCCGGTGCCAATGCCTTACAAGAGTTATTAAATCAATATCGCCAATTCGGTTTACTGATCGATGAAAAAATTAATACTAGTGAAGCAGTGGTGGATCAAGAACGGGAATTGCACACTTTAATACAAGCAGAAGATTTCCCCAAAAAAAATATCGGACAATTGTTATGCAGTAACGTTTTGCCTTGGATCGATAGACCATTTCCAGATGGTGCGACTAAAGAAGAGTGGAAATGCCATGTTGAAACCAATAAGCTATTAAATTTTTCTCAACCCATTCCCGTAGCTAGTTTATGTGTGCGGGTCCCATCTTTGCGCTGTCATGCACAATCGATCACGTTGAAATTAACTCAAGCACTATCATTAGAAGAAGTTTATCAACAACTAGCCCAAGGCAATGAATGGATAAAAATTATTCCCAATGATTTTCCCCATACAAGTCAAGAATTAATTCCTTCTGCTGTGGCTGGAACTTTAAATATTCATGTCGGTCGGATTAAACCTGCAAATCTCGAGGCGAATTGCTTTAGTTTATTTACCGTTGCGGATCAATTACTTTGGGGAGCAGCCGAGCCGTTAAGACGAGCTTTAGAAATTATCATTGCTCAAGGTCAATTCGCGAATTAAATGTAAATATTCATCGTCATCGATTTGCGCATTAAGGTGTAAATGGCAAAATAGCTTGAGCGCATTTAATTTAGTATTAGCGTTTTGCGTTTGTTGCTGATGGGTCGCTTCCGCTAGCAAAGTGACGGCGCTAAATAATTTAATCATTTGATCAATCATGCCTTTAATTTTTAAGCTTTGTTTTGTTGGATTTAGTTTGTTGAATATTGTCAAATTATCCTTTAGTACGGCAAACGATTTTTGTATCGCTTGAGTTTGTGGATGATCAGTAAAGTAAGTCAGCTGCGTCTCTATTAATTCACAAAAAGGTTGTTCAACGTGATATTTATGCATGTCACGTAAAATCTGCATACGTAAGGTATTGTGGGTACCTTCCCAGTTTTCACAGATAATGCAATCGCGTAAGAGCCTTGGTAATGCTGAGAAGCTTTCTATCACACCATTGCCAGCTAAGGTATCGATGGCATGATGAATATGATCAAAGCTCATGAGTGCTGTGATGTATTTATTCATGTTGATCAATAGGCGTAAGACTAATATTTGTTTTTCATCGGTGATTTTGCCTAAATCAACATCATCTTGCATTTGTATGGTTTTAAAAACACTCGCCGTCAGTGCTAAGTTTTCTGCTTGAATGCGTGATAAGTTTTCTTGTACCAGGGGATATTGATTAATAGTTTGCCCAAATGCAGCTCGATGTTTACTATAGGCATTGGCAATTTGCCAGGCACGGTTAGTCATTCCAGTGACAATAACAGCATTAAACATACGTGAGACGTTAAGTACATTTTCAAGAACAATTTTAATACCTTGGTTCACAGGCCCGACGGCATAGGCGATACTACCATTAAAATTAATTTCAGCAGTGGCTAAGGTCTGGGTCCCTAATTTATTTTTTAAGCGTTTTAACTGAAATTGATTGGCTTGGTCATTTACCCGAGCAGGTACGAGAAATAAACCTAAGCCCTTAGTACCGGGAATTTTGCGATCATATCTTGCTGTGAGCAAAAATAAATCTGCATTAGCGTTGGAACAAAACCACTTGTCCCCGTAAATACGGTGAAACTCACCTTCTGCATCTAAGTTAGCATAAACTTCGTTGCTACTTAAATCTGAACCCCCTTGAATTTCCGTGAGAAATTGTGCAGCCGAGAAGCCTTGAGTGTAACTTGGGGTTAGCAATTTCTCTAAAAAGAAAGCGCTATTTTTTATCTGTGGATATTTTTTTAAAATACGAACTAAACCAGCAGAGCAAGCGATAGGGCAATTATGTCCAGCTTCGCCCAAATGTGCGCTCAAATAAGCAAACAACATGGATTTTAATATGCCACCTGGCTCACTGAAATACTTTAATAATTGAGTTTGATAGATTAAATCGCCAATTTGGGCATAATTAGGATGATGAATGAGTTTTTCAATAGCTTGTCCGAAGCTATCGAAGTTTTGAATTTTAGGTAAGTTTTGATCTTTATGGTTTTCTACGACTAAGTTTTCCAGAGTGGTTGGTATGATTGCACCGAATTCATTTAATTGTTGCAGTAACTCGTTGTTGTTGCCGAAATAGTAATTTACTGTATGTTCAAAGTTATGATTTTTTTGAAAAATATTCTGCTGAATCTCTGCTTGCCAATGGTATAAAGCTAGGCTGTTTTCGCTTTCCGTAATATTGGTCATGGTTGGTTCCTAAAACAATACTAACTCTATAACTATAACGGAATATTACGCTATCGACATCTGTAGATTTAATAATCTTTTTTAGTTTGTACTAATACACCGATAATTACATCTTTGTTAGATATAGTGATGAGTTCTTGTTCTTTCGCAGGGTTTAAACTGAGTAAGAGGCGTTGTTCGTTATGTATATATAGTTGACGGAAGAGAATTTGATTCGTTTTCTCTATTCTCATTAAGACAAAATCTTTATGCTTAGCTGATGCATTAACGTCAAAAATTAATACCATGCCTTTAGGAAAAAGAGGTAGCATAGCGTCATCATCAATTTCACATGCAAAGCTATTTTCGTTTACTTCACGTTCCGTTAGAGTAAATCGAGTGATTTTGCTAAGCAATTGTTTGATATTATGGTTTTTGGCGAAATGCTTAATTGAGAAGGTGGGAATTTTATTTAAATTGGTGCTTGGAGAAGATGCCAAACTTACTGCATTTTGAATACCTTCTTCGCCGATAAGTTTGCTAATGGAGACACAAAAAAAGTCTGCCAATGGTTTTAATGTAGCTATTTTAGGATTAGTGTTTTCTCCAGAAATCAATCGATTTATGATAGGTTGGGCGACACCAGTGCGTCTTGATAGTTCCAGCTCACTGATTTTGCTCATTTGTACTAATTTTTTTAAACTCTCGCTAATATTCATTTTTTTTCATTTTCTAACAAAAAAAGCTTGACAAAAAAAACCAAAGTTTTATACTTTCAAGCATAGAATTGAAATTGCGGTGGAGCATAAAGATTTCCACCTGGTTTGATGCGGCATAAATTTAACCAATTGTAAAAATAGTCTTCATTTCCTCAATAATTAAACAATTTGGTTTTGTTATAATGCCGCATTTTAAACCTGGTGTAAATACAGGATCGGTATATTTAATTAAAAAATCGTACTTTTTTTGAATAATTGAATATTTTTTAACCTAAAAAATTTATTTTAAGATAAATAAATAATAGATAGCACTTTTATTAGACAAGTAATATATAGGCAAGAGAAATGATGCTATGGTGCTTTGCTTAGAATTTGTTGGGCTTTTGCTAGCGCTAAACCCAACATATATTAATATTAATGAACTAATCTATCTTTTCATTGCTTCAAAGAATTCTTCATTAGTTTTAGTATTTTTTAAGCGTTCAATGAGAAATTCCATCGCGGCTAACTCGTCCATTGGATGTAGCAACTTGCGGAGTATGTATATTTTTTGTAAGACATCAGGTTTGACAAGTAGTTCTTCACGTCTAGTACCAGAACGATTGATGTTTATAGAAGGATAAACACGTTTTTCTGCGATTCGTCTATCTAGATGGATTTCATTATTACCGGTGCCTTTAAATTCCTCATAGATCACTTCATCCATTTTTGAGCCGGTATCAATTAATGCAGTCGCAATGATGGTTAAACTACCACCTTCTTCAATGTTTCTGGCGGCACCAAAAAAGCGCTTAGGCCGTTGTAATGCATTAGCATCAACACCACCAGTTAGAACTTTACCTGACGTAGGTACGACGGTGTTGTAAGCACGCGCTAGACGGGTAATTGAGTCTAATAAGATGACTACATCACGTTTATGTTCTGTTAAACGTTTGGCTTTTTCGATCACCATTTCTGCAACTTGGACGTGACGTGATGCGGGTTCATCGAAAGTACTAGCAATGACTTCACCTTTCACTAGGCGCTTCATTTCTGTGACTTCTTCGGGGCGTTCGTCAATAAGTAAAACCATTAAATTACATTCAGGATGATTCTCTGCAATAGACGTGGCAATGTTTTGCAGCATCATTGTTTTACCTGCTTTAGGCGGTGAGACGATTAAGCTACGTTGACCTTTACCAATCGGCGCAACTAAATCTATGACTCGCGCTGTAATATCTTCTGTGCTGCCATTACCTCGCTCCATTATAAAGCGTTCGTCAGCAAATAAAGGTGTTAAGTTTTCAAATAAAACCTTATGGCGTGCTTGCTCTGGTGGGTCAAAATTAATTTCATTAATTTCCAATAGGGCAAAATAGCGTTCTTGATCTTTGGGTGGGCGTATTTTACCAGCAACAGTGTCACCAGTACGTAAGTTAAAGCGTCGTATTTGGCTAGGAGAAACGTAGATATCATCTGGACCAGCTAAATACGAACCTTCACCAGAGCGTAAAAATCCAAAGCCATCTTGGAGAATTTCAAGCACACCGATGCCAAATATATCTTCACCACTTTTGGCGTGGGCTTTTAAAATTGAGAAGATTAAATCTTGTTTACGCGCACGTGAAACGTTTTCCAGTTTCATCGTTTCAGCAATTGTCATTAAATCTGTTGCAGATTTAGTTTTTAATTCGCTTAGATTCATAATTATATTACACTTATATTAACAATTTGAAAAATTAATGGGAAAGTTTTTTACGAAATACTTACTCTTGATTTACATGAATTATTTTGATCTTATTAAATAGAGCCAACTATGTGTTTATAGCATGAATTTTTATATACGTCTAGCCTTATCGATTGCTTTTAACCCTATTAAGTAAAATTATTAAGCCAATTTAACATAACTAGATAAATAAATGGTAGATAATGGTTTAAATATTTGCATCTACAAGATTTTGGTTAATAAAATCAAGAAACTCAGACTTACTTAATGCACCAACCATGCGAGCAACTTCAGCTTCTTTGTCAAACAATATTAATGTTGGAATACCACGAATGCCATATTTTGCCGGAACCAATTTACTGTCATCCACGTTCATTTTATAGATGTGAATTTTACCCTTTAATTCCGCTGCACTTTCTTCGAGTATCGGTGCGATCATTTTACAAGGATTACACCATTCTGCCCAAAAGTCTACGACAACGGGTAAGTCTGAATCGATAACCAAATTTTGAAAATTATCATCTGTAACTGCTGCAAGTGACATGAATAGATCCTCATTAGCAAAACTGACTTATAGCATAGCTAAAATTTGTGATAAAATAAAGTATTCTGATGTAAATTGATTAAGTTATGTCCGTACAAGCTAAATTCCCACAAGTTCGATTGCGCCGTTTGCGCCAAACCCAGACGTTTAGAAACCTAGTTGCAGATGTTGAAATCAATCCTAACAATATGATTCTGCCGCTATTTATCCATGCTGGCAAGAATATTAAGCAACCTATCTCATCCATGCCAGGACACTTTCAGTGGAGTATCGATAAATTAAATACGGTTATAGATGAGATTAAAGCTTATAACATCGCTGGTATTATGTTGTTTGGTATCCCCGATGATAAAGATGAATCTGGCGCTGTGGCGATTAGTGAAACCGGGGTTATTCAACAAGCAATCAAATATATTAAAGATGCATTGCCAGAACTTATCATTGTGGCAGATTGCTGTTTTTGTGAGTACCTAACGCATGGCCACTGTGGTATTGTCATCGATGCTCAAAATCAAAAAAAAGTCGACAATGATAAGACGTTATCGATATTAGGACAACAAGCCGTTAGTTTAGCGCAAGCAGGTGCCGATATTATTGCTCCTAGCGGCATGATGGATGGTATGGTAGCGCAGATTCGTAATGATTTAGATACGCATAATTTTGCAGATATTCCTATCATGAGTTATGCGGTGAAATATGCTTCAGGTTTATATGGACCATTTCGTGAAGCAGCAGAAGGCGCACCGCAGTTTGGTGATAGAAAAACTTATCAAATGGACTATCGGCGTGAGCATGAAGCAGTTTTAGAAGTGGATTTAGATATTAATGAAGGCGCTGATATTATCATCGTTAAACCCGCAAGCTATTATCTGGATATTATTTACAAGTTGAAACAGCATATAAAGGTTCCGTTGTGTGCCTATCAGGTCAGTGGTGAGTATAGTATGATCAAAGCGGCGGCAGCGGCAGGTTGGTTGGATGAACAGCAAGTCATGCTAGAGTCGTTGTACGCCATTAAGCGTGCAGGCGCTGATTTTATTATCACTTATTTTGCTAAGGAAATTAGTGCGTTTTGTGATTAAATTTATGCCACTATATCCTGCAGGCACTGATTTTATTATCACTTATTTTGCTAAGGAAGTTAGCGCGTTACTCGGTTAAAACTATTCTACTATGTCGTCTTCAGCAAATACCATCAAAGTTTTTTCTCTGCTAGGGCCTACGGCCAGTGGTAAAACTAATTTAGCTTTGCAATTAGCAGAGCATCTACCTATTGAAATTATTAGTATGGATTCAGCCATGGTTTATCGGCATATGAATATCGGCACAGGTAAACCGGATTCAGCAATTTTGCAACGAACACCACACCACTTAATCGATATTATCGAACCCGATGCAAGTTATTCGGCGGCTAAATTTCGTACCGATGCGGTGAAATTAATTCATGCTATACATGCGCGTGGTAAGGTGGTGTTAATCGTTGGTGGAACCATGTTGTATTTTAAAGCGTTACTAATGGGCTTGCATGATTTGCCTAAAGCCAATGCTGCAATTAGACAAAAGTTAGCGCAGCAGTTAAAAGATAAAAGCTTAGCGTACTTATATGATCAACTTAAAATCTCTGACCCACCAACGGCAGCTAGATTACATGTGAATGATAAGCAGAGAATTTTACGTGCACTTGAGGTTTATCAATTAACTGGAAAACCTTTGAGCGAGCATTTGCAACAACCCATTTCGACTTTACCGTTTAAATTTTTTCATTTTGCACTTATGCCATCTGTTAGATTGAATTTACATCAGCGAATTGAAAAGCGTTTTACTGAGATGTTGCAGTTAGGTTTTATCGACGAAGTGATCTCCTTGCGTAAGCATTATTCGCTAAATCTTGATCATCCGGCGATGCGGGCTGTAGGTTATCGCCAAATTTGGCAATATCTCGATGGTCAATTTGATAAGGTTACCATGATAGCTAGAGCGACCGCTGCGACTCGACAATTAGCTAAGCGTCAGTTAACTTGGTTGCGTCATTTTGACGCCATCACTAGTTTGCCAATGGAAGCCGAAGATTTGCGAGTACAACTATTAAAGCGAATTGAAAAAGTATCGGGCTAACTTTTTTAACTCTTTTTTCACTTTCTCAATAACAAAACAGCAAGATAAAAAAAAGCCCCTGGAAAAACAACCTCCAAGGGCATTAAAGATGAGGAGACAGAATTAATCTTGGTAAGTTAAGTCGATACCGACGAAGTCACTTCTTGGAAACGATTCACCGACCGTTCTCGTACCTAAAACAACCGAATCAAGCGAGGCATGACGGAACCAGCGGTGTCCATAATAACCACCGACTTGCCAATGTTTGCGGAAGTTGTAAGACACTCTATAAACAATACCTAGCGAGCTAGCTTCAGGCAAAGTTAAATTTCGTGCGTTAGCTACAGTAGGTGTTTTTTCAAAGAAACCTAGTAGAATGAAAACCCATTTATCGTCCGGTGCCCAACGGCCACCCCAATCAAAACGATAAGCATTTTCGTAGTTAAATGGTAAGATAGTTGTAGTTGGTCCTGCAGGTAATCCTAAGCCAGTTACTACAGCTTGTTGCAAGGTGCTCCAATCAGTCCAATAAAATGCACCGATCAGACCAAAAGGTTTACTTAATGCTTGGAAAGCTCTGACTACAACAGTTTGTGGTCTAGGTAACTTTGTTCGTATCTTTTCAGATACAGTCCTTGGTAAGAAACCTGACGTTGGAGCGTACACACTATTACCTGTCAACGTATGTGATTCACGCGAATAATAAGTTGCGCCTAGAATCGTACCTTTAAAAGGCCGATACATTAAGCCAACATCCCAACCATAAGCCCAGTCGGAAACTTTGTTGATAAATTCACCTTGGTTAAATACAGCACCAAGCGGTGTTGGTACAGGAATAACAACATTATTATTCAATTGAATGCTTAACCAAGTGGCATTAAAACCTGCACCAATGGCAAATTTTTTGCTTAATTGAATAGCAATTCGCGGTGATAAGTCGGCAGTTCTAACACGTGTAATAAAGGTAGAAAATTGTGCTAAACCAAATTTCGGGAAATTCAAATCAGTAAAATACGGCGTAGAGAACACAAACCCACCGACTAACCAAGGTGAAAAGCGGTGATAAGCTAGAAACCCGGGTAAGTAATAAACGGTTTCACTACGAGTATCGCCCGTTTTAGAAAATGAGGGTGCTGCAAGAGGTGTAATCGAACCGTTAAAGCGTACTCTAACCGAAGCAAGACCCAATCCACCGGATACTTTATCTTTGTTAGTTAGCATCATCGATGCTGGATTTAAGAAAGCGAATGGATTAAATATCTGGCCACCACTGGCGAAAGCATTGACACTGAAGATGATTCCGCAAAGACTAAGTAGAAAACGTATGAATAAACGTTTTGACATGTTTCCTCCGTGATAAAATCGACAACTATAATTTTTATTATGTTGTTTATGCTCCAAATTAAAAACAACATTTTTCCATTTATACATGAATTTTCATATTTTTACAATAGATTGCAGCCATAATGTATGAAAAACCTGCGAAGAGTAAATCAATGCCGATAAATAAACCGATGACCCAAAGCGCCGATGTCGGTAAATGCAAAACGATCAACACACCGAGTAATATTGCAATTAAGCCGTTAAGTAAAACCCAGCCCCAACCTTGAAAACGAACGATCAATGCCACTAGTATGCGAAATATTCCTATACTAAAAAATAACGCCGCTATTAATACGGTTAAAGCAAATAAACTTGCAGTTGGATAGGCGAGTAATAATATGCCGATGACTAAGGTTAAAATTGCTGCGAGTAAGTGTAATAAGAACGAATCCGATTTGAGATTGAGAAAAGCATAAATAATTTGCACGATGCCGGCAGCAAATAAAAACCAGCCAAAAACAAACACGGAAATAAAAGTCGCTATTAAAGGGCTAAAGATAGCCAGGATGCCAACGATAACGAGTAGAATGCCTAAGATAAATAAAGTTCCCCAATTGACTGACGATGCGGTTTGATTATCCATAACTTGCTCCTTAAATTTCATCCTTAAAGCAAGCATTATAACATTGATACTTACTTGATGGTGACTAGTTCTTCCGCATTGGTCGGGTGAATTGCTACAGTGGCACGAAAATCGCTTAAAGTTGCCCCCATCTTTATCGCTACAGCATAACCTTGCAACATTTCATCTGCTCCCGGTCCTATCACATGACAACCAATAATTTTTTCATTCGCACCTTGAGTGATTAATTTCATGTTAGCCGGTTGATGGTTGTCAGTCATGGAATAATACAGCGGGGTAAATTTGCTGTGATAAACTTTGATGTCGTCAGCAAATAAT
>JBCDIY010000002.1:0-19902 GCA_038748435.1 Pseudomonadota bacterium
CAGAATGTGAATGCTTATCCTCAAACACAAGCAACTCCCACACCTGTGAGCAGCAATCCTATTATTGAAGCATTCCGAACTTTACGTTCTAAAAGAACACAGGATTCGAGTAAGTAGAGGTTAGTAAAAATGTAGCCTTGATTGAGCGGCAGCGAAATCAAGGTTTAATGTCCTGTCTTTGGCTGTCATTCTGGAATTTTTTGCAGCTAGGGCGTTTGCCCTCGGACTTGACCACAGAAAGACTCAAAAATGCCCGAAATCTAGATTAGTGCTAAGGACGAATTGTACGAAATAACATAATATTTAGTATATTTCCCTGGATCCCCGCCTTCGCGGGGATGACAGATCCTATTTATACGACAACGCCTTTTAAAAAAGGGAGGGACGTGGATTATTGCATCAGTCCGTTTTCGCTTCATCACGATCGTTGTTGTCGAGTTGTTCTTTAAACAAATCGCCTAACGTGGTATTAGGTGCTTCTGTAGTTTTACCACCTGAACGAGTTTTCGATTCCAATGCTTTTAATGAAAGATTCACTAAGCGGTTTTTATTATCAATACTGATAATTTGTGCCGTGATTTCTTCATCTTTATCAAATATTTCTCTAACATCCTTAACTTTATTGCGGCTGATATCACCAGCGCGGATAACCCCTTGGATTTCATCGGTTAACTGCACTAAAGCACGTTTTTCATCGACATCAACAATTTTACCGGTAACTTTTGCACTCTTACCTTGTGCTTCTACATACTCAGCCATGCTGTTCTTTTCTAATTGCTTAATACCGAGAGAAATTCTTTCACGTTCTGCATCGATAGCTAAGATAACCGTTTCAATTTCCTGGCCTTTCTTATAATCACGAATGGCTTCTTCGCTTGGTTTGTCCCAAGAAATATCAGATAGGTGCACTAAACCATCGATATTGCCGTCTAAACCGATGAAAATACCGAAATCAGTAATCGAGCGGATGGTACCATTGAGCTTATCACCTTTTTGATGTTTATCAGAAAAGTCTTTCCATGGATTAGCTTTGGTTTGCTTCATACCTAAAGAGATACGTCGGCGTTGCTCATCCAATTCCAATACCATGACTTCAATTTCATCACCTACTTGAACAGTTTTATATGGGTTAGCATTTTTGTTGGTCCAATCCATTTCCGATACGTGAACTAAGCCTTCTATACCAGTTTCGATCTCAACAAAAGCACCGTAATCAGTAATATTACTGACAACACCGCTTAAGCGTGTACCAATTGGATAACGGTTTTTTATATCTTGCCATGGATCATCACCCATTTGTTTTAACCCGAGAGACACACGGTTTTTATCTTTATCAAACTTCAATATGACAACACTGACTTCATCGCCGATATTAACGATTTCACTCGGATGTTTGATGCGCTTCCAGGACATATCGGTAATATGTAGTAGACCATCAACACCACCGAGGTCAACGAAAGCACCGTAATCAGTTAAATTCTTGATAATACCTTTGATGACTTGGCCTTCTTCGAGTTTTGCTAATAATGCTTGACGGTCTTCTTCACTGCCCGCTTCCATCGCAGCTTTGCGGGAAACCACAACATTATTACGCTTAGGATCCATTTTAATAATTTTGACTTCGATTTCTTTGTCTTCTAAAAATGACGTATCTCGAACTGGTCGTACATCCACTAAAGAACCAGGTAAAAAGCCTTTTACCAAGCCTAATTCGACGGAAAAACCACCACGTACCCGACCAGAAACATAACAATTGACTATTTTTCCAGCTTTATAATCTTTTTCTAGTTGTTGCCAAGCTTCAATACGCTTGGCTTTCTCACGCGATAATAATGTATCACCATAACCATCTTCGATGGCATCGAGTACTAACTCAGTTTCATCGCCGACACTGACCTCAAGCTCTCCTTCAGTATTTAAAAATTGTGATTTAGGAATCACGGCTTCAGATTTTAAGCCGGCATTGACAATAACATAACCTTCTTCGATTGAAATCACTTTACCAATAATGATTTGCCCAGGATGAGAAGCTAATTGTTGTGAGTGTTTTTCAAATAAATCTGCAAAACTTGGAGTTTGAGTTTGTGCCATAAAAATTTTACCTAATAACGTTAACTATTGATATTCTAGTTGATTTTAAAAAAAAGAGGTTGAATTGACGGCCCTTAGGAAGTTCATAGTAAGAGATGAACCTTAGAAACCCACTATTCAGCTTTATTCATCTCACTAAAATATCTAAAAAAATTTAAATTAAGCTGTAATTCGATATTACAGCCACCCAATAAAAATAAGACAATACAAACACTAACTCACTTTACAAAAGCTAGGAAATCAGACCTTTAGCTTGTAGATGACTCATAATCAGTGCTTTAGCTGCAGCAATTGTCTTACCTGTCGTATCGATCAAAACGGCATCTTTCGCAGGAACCATGGGTGCATATGCTCGTTTGGCATCGCGCTCGTCCCGCATTTTGATTTCATTTTGAACTTGCTCAAGACTAACATTTATTGCATTTTGTTTCAACTGTTGATAACGCCTTTTGGCCCGCTCAACAGCACTGGCAGTAACATATAGCTTTAAATCGGCTTCTGTGAATATCTGCGTGCCCATATCGCGACCATCAGCGATTAATCCAGGCGCCTGTTTAAATTGTCGTTGTACCTCAACTAATGCTTGCCTGACCTTGACAATGGCACCCACTCTAGAAGCGATTTCACCGTAATGTTCCGTGGCTAAAAGTGTGGCGGGAATAGTCTCACCGTTAATATTTAATTCTGGCATTTCACCAATCTGTTCCTGGCCAAAACTGAAATTACATTGCTTCGCAAGCATGATCAATTTATCAATATTCTCAACATCAATATGCGCTGCTGCTACCTTATAAGCAAAACCACGATAAATTAAACCGCTATCGAGAAAATGCCATTGCAGCGTCTTTGCCAACAAACGACTTAACGTGCCTTTTCCCGAACCACTGGGTCCATCTAGGGTGATTACGGGAATGGACTTCACAATTTTTTCTCCTCAATAGGTAAACTTAATTGCTTTGCTAAAGTAATAAAATTTGGAAAAGACGTGGCCACATTATCACAATCGTTAATAACAATGGGTGTTTTAGCAATTAAACCAGCGATACTAAATGCCATAGCAATGCGATGATCGTGATACGAATTTACTTCACCGCCGGTTAACTCACCACCTTGTATGGTAATTCCATCACTGGTTTCCTCAAGTTGAATACCATTCGTGCGTAATCCCTGCGCCATCGCAGCGATGCGGTCACTTTCTTTGACGCGCAATTCATCTGCGCCTTGTAAACGTGTCGTTCCTTGCGCATTTGCTGCGGCGACAAAAATAATTGGAAATTCATCAATCGCTGCTGGAATTAATTCTCTCGGGATTTCGACACCATGTAATTCACTTGATTTAATCAATAAATCTGCCACAAGCTCGCGATTAAAATGACGTTGATTCGAAATATCGATATGTGCACCCATCAAACGTAAAATTTTGATAATGCCCGTGCGCGTCGGATTGATACCGACATTTTTTATCACTAATTCAGATCCAGAAGTGATTAACGTGGCGACGATAAAAAATGCTGCAGAAGAAATATCTCCAGGAACATAAATTTCTGTCGCTTTTAATGTTTGATTTTCACCTATCAATGCTATCTTGTCACCTTGTTTATGCAAGTCTACAGCGAAGCTTTCTAGCATTAATTCAGTATGATCGCGAGTTGGCTTGGGTTCGTGAATCACAGTTTCGCCGTTAGCATACAACCCTGCTAAGAGTAAGGCAGACTTAACTTGGGCGCTGGCAACCGGAAGCCTATAATCGATTGCTTGTAAGTTGGCAACTTTATGGATTTGTAACGGCGGATAATTATCCTCCTTAGCAGAAATATTTGCACCCATACGACGCAACGGTTGTAAAATGCGTCGCATTGGCCGTTTCTGTAATGATGCATCACCAGTTAATTCACTATTAAATTTTTGCCCAGCGAGCAAACCTGATATTAAGCGTATCGACGTGCCTGAATTGCCACAATTAATGGTTTCTTCGGGTGGTTTTAAACCGTGTTTGCCTACACCTTGGATGACTAAAGTTGTCGCAGAAGTAAAATTAACTTTTACTCCCATTTGTTGAAATGCTTTGAGTGTAGCCAGACAATCATAACCATTGAGAAAATGTTCGATGGTCGAAGTGCCTTCTGCGATTGCGGCTAACATGACGGCGCGATGTGAAATAGATTTATCACCAGCGACCGTTATCTCACCCGAAAATTGTTTTTTGGAATGACTTATAAACTGCAATGACATAACTTAATTTTCTTGTTCGACGCTTTCTTCAACTTGATTCATCTCATTGATACGCGCAATGCTAACGAGTTTTTCTTCTCCAGCCAGGTTAATTAAGCGCACTCCCTGGGTATTGCGGCCTACTAAAGAAATTTCTTTGACATTGGTTCGTACCACGGTGCCTTTATTAGTGATCAACATGACTTCATCATCTTCATTGACTTGCGTGGCACCCACTACGAGGCCATTACGTTGACTAACTTGGATAGAAATTACGCCTTGGCCACCACGACCACTGGTGCGATAATCGCTAATTTCTGTACGTTTACCATAGCCATTTTCTGTTGCGGTTAGAATGGCACCTTCAGGTTTAGCAATAACAAGCGAAATGACATTTTGATCAGATTTGATTTTAATACCACGCACGCCTTTAGCTGTACGTCCACAAGCACGCACATTGGCTTCGTTAAAGCGTATCACTTTACCGGTATCACTAAATAGCATGACATCATCATGACCATCAGTTAACGCACTACCAATTAAATGATCACCTGCCTCTAAATTAATAGCAATAATACCGCTAGAGCGTGGTCTAGAAAAGTCTTTGATATGCACTTTTTTAACGGTACCTTTCTGCGTTGCCATCAATACATATTGATCGGTTTTAAAATCTCGCAATGGTAAAATCGAAGTGATTTTTTCTTCTTTCGCTAACGGTAATAGGTTAACAATAGGTTTACCACGTGATGCTCGACTTGCTTGCGGTAAAGCATAGACTTTTAACCAATAGGCTTTACCTACGTTTGAGAAGCATAAAATCGTATCGTGGGTATTGGCAACCAATAGATGTTCAACAAAATCTTCTTCTTTGACTTGGGTTGCACTTTTACCGCGCCCGCCTCGACGTTGCGCCGTGTAAATATCTAGCGGTTGAGTTTTAGTATACCCTTGATGCGAAACCGTCACGACCATGGTTTCATCGGAAATCAAATCTTCAATTTGCAAGTCGGAATGATTGGCAATAATTTCTGTACGGCGTTCATTGCCAAATTCTTGCTTGATTTCTTGTAATTCTTGTTTGATGATAGTTAATAATTTTTCTGGGCTAGATAAAATTTGTAATAATTCTTTTATTTGTTCACGTAACGATTGATATTCATTAAGGATTTTTTCTTGTTCTAATCCAGTCAAACGATGCAGACGTAAATCTAAAATCGCTTGGGCTTGCTCTGCAGTTAAACGATAATTTTGCTCGTGCATGCCATATTCGCTTGGCAAACCTTCTGGTCGGCAGATATCATCATCGGCACGCTCCAGCATTTTTGCGACCATGCCTAACGGCCAGCTCTGTGCGAGTAATTGTTCCTTTGCTGCTTTTGGATTAGCTGCTTTTTTAATTAACGCAATCATAGCTTCGATGTTTGCTAGTGCAATACCTAAGCCTTCGAGAATATGCGCACGTTCTCTAGCTTTACGTAATAGGTAAATACTGCGTCGTGTTACTACAGTACGGCGATGGCGAATAAATTCTTGCAATAATTCTCTTAAAGTCAATACTCGCGGTCGACTATCTATCAATGCGACGATATTGATACCAAAAACATTTTGTAATTGCGTATGTGATAATAAATTATTTTCGATAATTTCGGCTGACTCGCCGCGTTTAATTTCGATGACTATACGCATGCCGTCTTTATCAGATTCATCACGTAATTCAGAGATACCTTCAACTTTTTTAAGTTTGACTAGTTCAGCGATGCGCTCGATCAATCGAGCTTTATTAACTTGATAAGGTAACTGGGTGACGATGAGTTTTTCTTTGCCGCTTTTTTCATCTGTTTCAACATGGGTACGTGCACGGACATAGATACGTCCACGGCCTGTTTTATAGGCACTGACAATGCCATCTTTACCACTGATAATCCCTGCCGTAGGGAAATCTGGGCCAGGCACAATTTGTAAAAGTTCTTCAAAGCTAATGGCAGGATTATCGATGACAGCAATTAACGCATCGATAATTTCATTTAAATTATGCGGTGGAATATTCGTTGCCATACCGACGGCAATACCAGAAGAACCATTGATCAAAAGGTTTGGCACTTTTGTGGGTAAAACGGCTGGTGCCATTTCAGTTTCATCGTAATTGGGGACAAAATCGACGGTTTCTTTGTCAATATCCGCTAATAACATGTGCGCTAATTTAGCCATTCTGACTTCGGTATAACGCATTGCTGCCGGTGCATCGCCATCAACCGAACCGAAGTTTCCTTGGCCATCGATTAATGGATAACGCATAGAAAAGGGTTGCGTCATGCGCACAACGGCATCATAGACAGCAACTTCACCGTGCGGGTGATATTTACCGATAACATCACCTACTACCCTAGCGGATTTTTTATAGGGTTTATTCCAATCATTATTCAGTTCATGCATAGCGTATAACACGCGCCGATGCACTGGCTTTAGACCATCGCGTGCATCAGGTAAAGCCCGACCGACGATGACGCTCATAGCATAATCTAGATAAGATTGTTTTAATTCCTCTTCGATAGGAATGGAAAATAATTCACTGGCAAAATCATTCATATTACTTAGTTTATCCGCTATTTACTTCTCTTTAACTCTTACGGCCAATACATCACAAGGCGCATGATGCAACACGGCATTGGCAGTTGAACCAAGTAATAAGGATAAACCATGACGACCATGACTGCCGAGAACTATCAAATCGGCATTTAACTCTTTGGCCTTATCGATAATCAACATCTTAGGCGAGCCTGGCTCGATAATGACATCTACATCTTTGATTGCATGTTTATCAATCAAACTTTGTATGGTTTCTGTCGCTTCATTACGAATAGATTCTTCAATTTCAAAAGCACCGGGATAGGCTTGGGCAATACCATAAGCAGTCAGATGTTCTAGCACGTGTACGATAGTGATTTTTGCTGCATGTTCTTTTGCTAATTTAACGGCTTGGGTTACCACATCATCATCAAAATTTTCATGCAAATCGACCGCTAATAAAATATGTTTGTAGTCTGCCACTTCGAGCTCCCATTTAAATTAACATTAGCTTAATCAATCAGGTATTATACCACTCTAAAGCGCTGCAGTCATGAATTTTATTGGTCAGTTTAGCGATTTGCCACTGCAATTGCAGTTTAGTGGTGGGGGGACCATTAAACCCGCGCTAAATCAATGCGACTAAACCTAAAGTGAACAGATTGGCATGAATATTTAATTTTGGTACTTGGGTAAATCTGTTGGAAATAATCGCATTTATATTGCCTTGTTAAAAACTTAGGCTTTTTTCATACAAAAATCAGCAGTTGCTGCAAAGACTGAGCGTTGTTCATCACTCAAGCCCATAGGTCGCGTGGTAATAAGATCAGCAATACCCACTAATTTTTGTTTAGCTTTGGCATAATCAGCTTGAATATAGGCATGACAACCTTCTAATATTGGTAACGCAAGCTGCTCCCAAGTTTGCCTTAATGCAGTTTGCGGCAGTGCAGTGACATATTGCTGCAGTTTTGCATGATACCGCTGGCCTTGATTTTGATCTACACGCATGACTGCTAGTATAGAAGTCACGGTAAAATAAGGCACAAAATAATCATCAGCAAACGCCTTGGCGTGAGCAGCTAAATCTGACCAAAAAGCTCTATCAATTTTATGTCCGGCCAACTCTAATAACCATAAAACAATAAACGCATTATTCTGTTCAAAAAGCATTGATTTAGCGCTTCCCCAAATATGCTTTTTATAAATCGGTAAAATCTCGTTTAAATGAGAATGCGCAGCTAAATATAAATTACAAACGTGCATCCAATTGTGGCTTTCAAAAAACCGATCATGTGCAGGCCAATCATCAGCTCGGTTGCTAAGCAACTGAATATAATAATTTACACTTTCTATTTTCGATTCATCAATCGTATGAAACATCACATGTTGCAACCAAGCATTGCTTGGATCAATTTTCAATCCTGCTTCAAGCAATTGCCGGGCTTCAGTTTTTTTATTGACATGGCAATAAAAAAAGGCGACTGTCCCTAAAAAATCTGCGTCATAACGATGTAATGGCAACAATCGCTCGAGGGGTTTGGCTAATAATTGTAACTGGCCAGAGACAAAAGCACAGATAGATAATAATACAATTGCAACGCGATCTTTAGGAAACTTTGCGGTAATCAAACTGAAATTTTCTGTTGCTTTTACCAGTTCATTTAAGTGAATAAAGTGTAGCGTTTGTAAATACATTTGTTCACGTGTATTCAAAACATTGGCTTCAAGCCGCGCGATTAATGTAGGGAATTTTGCTTTAATTGTCTTGTCAGAAAATGACATGAAATATTGTAATGCTTGATAAATTGTTAAAATAGGATAATCATCCTGGGGTAATGTTTCTTCTAATAATAATTTATCTAGACCACTTTTTTTTCGAATTATGATTTCACTAGCTTCATTAACTAGATTCAGTAATTTATCCGAAGATGCAGTAATTAACAAATCATTTGCGTCTTTCATCACAATCTCAAATTATCCTAGTGGTCGGGACGGCGGGATTTGAACCCACGACCCCTTGCGCCCCATGCAAGTGCGCTACCAAGCTGCGCCACGCCCCGCTGTTAAATTATCGGTTGTTTGTTTCAAGTATCACAAAGCTATCGCCCCGTTTGCAAAAGGCGTTGTTGTATAAATCAAAAAATGACCTGTCATTCCGGAATTTTTGCATAGGGACATGTAAAAATGTCCGGAATCCAGTTCAGCACCAGGGATGGATTATACGAAATAGCTCACTATTTCTTGGATTCTCCTGGATCCCCGCCTGCGCGGGGATGACAGAACTGATTTGTGCAACAATGTCATCTGTGTGGAAATAACAGCTGCTATTAACGCAACAATGCCACCTGTGTGGAAATGACAGTTCCTATTTATACAACAACACCTAATTTATAGAAGTATTTTCCAGGAATTTTTTCAGAGATTCAAGTTCTTTTATCGTTTTACTGAGGACATCTTTGAATTGATTTTTTTCCGGGGTATTAGAATTATCCATGAGATATTGTTTTGCGCCGGAGATCGTAAAACCTTGGCCATAAAGTAATTGCTTAATCTTATAAATTAACAAAACATCTTTATGTTGATAATAACGACGATTGCCATTGCGTTTGGTAGGTTTTAATTGTTTAAATTCCAATTCCCATAGCGCAATACATGCGTTTTTAAATTACAAAGCTTAGCTACTTCACCAATTGTGAAATAGCGCTTATTCGGAATAATCGGAACAAAATTATTAGCCGTTTGTTCCTTCTGAATCTTGGGATTGTTCTGCATGATGTTCCACACGTTCTTTTAATTTTTGACCTGCTCTGAAAGTAACCACGCGTCTAGCAGACACGGGTATTTCTTCACCGGTCTTCGGATTTCTTCCAGGTCGTTCGCTTTTATCACGCAATACAAAATTACCAAAACCAGAAATTTTCACATGCTGGCCTGCTTCCAAGGCAGTACGAATTTCTTCAAAAAAGAATTCAACGAGTTCCTTGGCTTCGCGCTTATTTAACCCAATCTCCTTGAAGAGATTCTCTGCAATTTCAGCTTTAGTTAGAGTCATAGTTACTCCCTCAAATCTGCTTTAAATTCTTGTTTCAAATGAGTTACTACTTTACTAAGTATACTATTCACCTCATCATCTATAAGCGTGTGCGATATATCTTGTAAAATCAAGCCGATGCCTATACTTTTTTTATTTTCTCCAAGTTTTTTGTTGCTAAATAAATCAAATATGAAAACATCAACCAAAACTTTACCAATAAGGTCATGTAACTGACTTATTATTTCTCCAGCCGCCACTGTATTATCTACGACCAATGCAATATCACGGCGAATGGATGGATACTTCGAAATCGGTTTATATTTTGGCATTTCTTTAGATAAGAATGATTTTAGCTGAATTTCAAACACATAAATGGCATCAGAAATATCTAGCTGCTCAGTCAATTTAGGATGAATTTTACCGCAATAGCCTATCGACTGTTTCCCCATATAAATCTCAGCACTTTGTTCAGGATGTAACCCGCTATGTTGCAACGGTTTAAAGCTAATACGCTTGTTAGTCTTGCCTAATTGCAACAAAGTTTCAATATCGCCTTTTATGTCAAAAAAGTCGACTTGGCGTTTGCTAACACCCCATTGTTCTGGATACAACGGACCTGCGATTAGACCAGTTAAGTATTTATCTTGTTTAATTTCAGCATCAGTTTGCAAAAACGTTCTACCGATTTCAAACAAGCGCGAGCGTGATTGTTGACGATTATCATTATATTGATAAATCTGCAGTAACATCGGCACCAATGAAGTTCGCATTACACTCATCTCTTGTGAAATAGGATTTAACAGCTTCAAAGGTTGGAATTTTTCATCATATAATTCTTGTAATTTTGCATCGATGAAACTATAGCTGATAACTTCACTGTAGCCAAGGGCCTTTAATTGCGTAATCAATGTGGCTTCTGCGATCTCAGTTTCTTTTTGCCATTGTAGTGGTAAAGTTGGTAACGGTTGATGGATAGGAATATTTTGATAGCCATGAATACGGGCGATTTCTTCGATTAAATCGATTCCCTTTTTCAGATCGAAACGATAACTCGGCACTGATACTTGCAAGATACTAGCAGTTTGTGTTTCTATGGTTAAATTTAAACTTGTTAATATCGATTTTATCCGATCGCTATCTAACTCTATTCCGAGAATTTTTTTAACTCGCGTAATATCCAAACAAATCTTTCTAGCTTGCGGCAATAAATCGTTATGGCTGAATGAACAAACTGGGGCGAATTCGCCTCCGGCAATTTCTTTAATCAACTGCGATGCTCGTTCCATTGCTTGCAACTGTAATGCTGGATCAACACCACGTTCAAAACGATAAGAGGAATCCGTATGAATGCCATAGTAACGCAGCGTTTTACTAATTTGCTGGGGATTAAAAAAAGCACTTTCCAATAAAATGTTTTTGGTATTATCTGTCACCGATGAATCTAATCCACCCATCACGCCGGCTAAAGCCAGTGGTTTTTTTGCATCAGCGATGACTAGCATTTCTTCATTTAAGTTGATTGTAGTGTCGTTTAATAGTTTTAAGGCCTCGCCTGCGTTTGCCATGCGTACGTGAATTTTATCTTCAATCTGATCTAAATCAAATGCATGCATGGGTTGCCCGAGTTCTAACATCACATAATTAGTGATATCGACGATAACTGAAATCGGTCGAATACCAGCTTTTTCTAAACGCTGTTGTAACCAAGTTGGTGATGCAACTTGGGTATTAACATTTTTTACAATTCTACCGACATACTGTGAGCATAGTTTAGGATCTTGCAATTCAATGGTAATTTTATTATCCACGGTTGCAGCAACAGTTTTTAAAGCGATAGGATTGAGTTTTAATCGATTGGCTGCAGCAAGTTCTCGCGCAATGCCTAGCATGCTTAAGCAATCACCACGATTCGGTGTTACTGCAACTTCGATAATCACATCATCGAGTTTTAAATACTCGGTAAATGCCATACCTGCGACGGCATCATCAGCTAAAATCATAATGCCATCAGCATCATCGGCTAAATGCAGCTCTGCTTCTGAGCAAATCATACCTAATGAGACTTCACCACGAATTTTACTTTTTTTAATTTTAAGACTATTCGGTAAGCGCGCACCCACCGGAGCAAAGGCGACGTTAATTCCTGCTTTAACATTTGCTGCGCCACATACGACTTGCAATAGTTGTGAATCACCACGATCAACTTGACAGATACGCAACCGATCGGCATTGGGATGCGGCTTAACATCAACGACTTTAGCAACGACAATATCTTTTAAGCTGGCTTGAAGATTTTCCACAGCTTCTACTTCTAAACCCAACATAGTGAGTTGCTCAGAGATTTGTTCAATAGAAAGCGCTTTTAAATCGATAAATTCTTGCAACCATTTAATACTAATACGCATAATAAAGACCTTTTAAAATTGCGATAAAAACCGCAAATCATTTTCAAATAAAATTCGTAAATCATCGATTTGATAACGCAACATAGCAAATCTATCAATACCCATACCAAAGGCATAACCTTGATATTTATCGGCGTCATAACCGACATTCTCTAATACATTAGGATGCACCATACCGCAACCAAGTACTTCTAACCAACCGGTTTGCTTACAGACACGGCAACCTTTGCCACGACAATTGACGCATTCAATATCAACTTCTGCAGAAGGTTCAGTAAAGGGAAAATAAGAAGGTCGAAAACGCAACTTTAATTCGCGTTCAAAAAAATAAGCGATAAATGCTTGCAAAATACCTTTTAAATCTGCGAATGAACTAAACTCATCGACAACCAAACCTTCAATTTGATGAAACATTGGCGTATGAGTCACATCCGAGTCACAACGATATACCCTACCTGGCGCAATCATTTTAATCGGTGGTTTGATGTCTTTCATGATGCGAATTTGCACTGGTGAGGTATGCGTGCGTAATAACCAGTTTTTTTCTAAATAAAACGTATCTTGCATGGCCCTGGCAGGATGATACTCAGGAATATTTAACGCAGTAAAATTATGATACTCATCTTCAATTTCCGGTCCATCTGCTACCATAAAGCCAAGTTGCTTAAAATAAGCAATACAACGTTGCATGGCAATACTAATCGGATGCGAATTTCCTAAGCTTTGGCGGCGGCCTGGCAGAGTCACATCGACACTATCTTTAGTGAGTTTACTTTGCAACTGTTGCGCGGCGAAAGTTTGTTGCTTTTCCTGGATTAACTCAGCAATCGTTTGCTTGGCTTGATTGATTACTTGACCAGCCTTGGGGCGTTCAGCAGCAGGCAGCTGCCCAATGTTTTTTAATAAACTCGTTAATCTGCCTTTTTTGCCTAAAAATTCGACTCTAATCGCATTTAATACTTCACTATTATCAGTTGCGCTAATCTTTTGTTTTGCTTCAGTTAATAAGCTTTCAATTGCGGCCATGATTTACCCACTATCAATTCATTAAATGTTGTTATTTTTACATATTTTGCTTTTTATGTCAGCTAATTTACTGAAAATTAGCGTGGTGATTTAACAAAAATTATGCTGTAATTAGCATAAGTTGAAAAAACCTCAGTGGAGAAAAATAATGTCTCAAGATCAAGGATTCGTCATTCATTGGTTTCGCCAAGACTTACGTTTGGCAGACAATCCAGCTTTATTCGCCGCAGCCAAACAAGGTCAAGTATTACCAATTTATATTCTCGATGATGAAAACCCAGGCAAACAAAAAATCGGCGCCGCGAGCCGTTGGTGGTTGCATCATTCCTTGACTGCCTTGGATAAATCGCTCGATCATAAACTTTGCATTTTCCGCGGCGATGCACAAGTGATCCTGCAAAAATTAACTGAAACTTATCCAATCCAAGGTATTTTTTGGAACCGCTGCTACGAACCTTGGCGCATCAAGCGTGATGAAGCCATTAAAAAAATATTTAAACAGAAAAATATTTCGGTAGAAAGTTTTAATGGTTCATTACTTTGGGAACCTTGGGAAGTGTTAAAAACGGATGGCACTTATTACAAAGTTTTCACGCCATTTTATCGCCGTGGTTGTTTGCAAGCGATGCCACCACGACAACCCTTAGCTAAACCACAAACTTTAAAACTGCATGAGAAAATAGCAAATAGCTTAACGATTGCCGATCTGAATTTATTACCGCAAATTCGTTGGGACAAACACATGGAAAAAATTTGGGACATCGGTGAAATGGCTGCAAAAAAACGCTTAAACGAATTTATCGCTAAAGGCTTAGAAAACTACAAAATCGGCCGCGATTTTCCCGCCAAAGCATTTGTTTCACGCTTATCGCCACATTTACACATCGGCGAAATTTCCCCAAACCAAGTTTGGTATGCCGCCAAAAATGCCGGTGATGATAAAAATATCGATCACTTTCATAGTGAATTAGGTTGGCGCGAATTTTCTTATAGTTTGCTTTACCATAATCCACAATTGGCAGAAAAAAACTTACAAGAAAAATTTAATTTATTCCCGTGGAAAAACAATCGCAAAAAATTAATCGCTTGGCAAAAAGGCTTAACCGGTTATCCTATCGTCGATGCAGGTATGCGCCAACTTTGGCAAACCGGCTATATGCATAATCGTGTACGAATGATCGTTGGCTCATTTCTAGTAAAAAATTTATTACTCCATTGGCATCATGGCGAAGCTTGGTTTTGGGATTGTCTAGTTGATGCAGATTTAGCCAGCAACAGTGCCAGTTGGCAATGGGTAGCCGGTTGCGGCGCCGATGCTGCACCGTATTTTCGTATATTTAATCCAATCACTCAAGGCAAAAAATTTGATGCCAACGGTGAATACACACGTCAATATGTGCCTGAATTAAAAGCATTGCCGGATGAATATTTATTTAACCCATGGGAAGCACCACAAGCATTGCTTAGCCAAGCTGGAATTAAACTAGGCGAAACTTATCCCCTGCCTATTGTCGATCTACCTGCCTCTAGGCAAGCGGCATTGGCTGCGTATGAAGAAATTAAAGGGAAATAATTATGCCAACACTACGCTTCATTTTAGGCGATCAACTCAATCGCAATATTTCCAGCTTGCAGGATGTCAATAAAACCAAAGACATTATTTTCATGTGTGAGGTTTGTGATGAAGCAACGTATGTCAAACATCATAAAAAGAAAATTTTGTTTTTATTCTCAGCCATGCGGCATTTTGCTGAAGAACTAAAAAAATCCGGCTTTAATATCGATTATGTCAAACTTGATGATAAAGCTAATTGCCACGCTTTCACTGATGAAGTTGCCAGTGCAATTAAACGCCACAAAGTCGATAAACTTATCGTCACTTTCCCGGGCGAATATCGGGTGTTACAAATGCTATTGTCATGGCAAAAGAAATTAAACATCCCAGTTGAAATTCGACCGGACGAACGTTTTTTAAGTACGCCAGATGAATTTAACACTTGGGCCAAAGATCGCAAACAATTGCGCATGGAAAATTTTTATCGGCTCATGCGCCAAAAACACAACATCTTGATGCGCAATGATAAACCGATTGGTGGCAAATGGAATTACGATATCGAAAACAGAAAAACTGCAAAAAGTGATTTAACCATTCCACAACCTTTCCATGCTAAAATCGATAGTATCACCAAGCAACTTATCCCGCTGATTGAGAAAAAGTTTAACTCGCACTTTGGCGATTTACAGCCGTTTCATTATGCAGTAACGCGTAAACAAGCTTTACAAGCGTTAGATGATTTTATTAAACATCGACTAAAACAATTTGGTGATTATCAAGATGCCATGCTTGAAGGCGAACCATGGATGTTTCATTCGCATATTAGCTTGTATCTTAATTGTGGCTTGCTTGAACCTTTAGAATGTATTGCCAAAGCAGAGCAAGCTTATCACGCCGGTAAGGCACCATTAAATGCCGTTGAAGGATTTATTCGACAAATACTCGGCTGGCGCGAATATATTCGTGGCATATATTGGTTGAAAATGCCAAGTTATGCGACGGAAAATTTTTTTGCAGCCAAACGTAAGTTGCCAGAATTTTATTGGACCGCCAATACCAAAATGAATTGCTTAAAACAATGCATTGCAGAAACACGTGCCAATGCTTATGCTCATCATATTCAACGCTTAATGGTCTTAGGCAATTTTGCACTGATTAGTGGCATTGATCCAAAATATGTTAATGAATGGTATTTAATCGTTTATGCCGACGCTTATCAATGGGTAGAATTGCCAAATGTCACAGGCATGATATTATTCGCTGATGGTGGCTTTATGGCGAGTAAGCCTTATGCTGCTGGTGGTGCTTATATTAATAAAATGTCAAACTATTGTAAGAACTGCCACTATAAAGTCACAGAAAAAACCAACGATAAAGCCTGTCCGTTTAATTACTTATATTGGGATTTTTTAATTCGCAATCAGTCCAAGCTGAAAAACAATCAACGACTGCGTATGATTTACAGTACGTTGAGTAAAATGTCTCAAGAAAAAATCAACCAAATCATAAAATTAGCGAAAAATTTTCTGCAGAAACTTTGATTTTTTCTCGCCTACGCGTTGTTGTGTTTAGTACAATCCATCCCTGGTTCAGTAGGTAGGTAGCCGATGTAGAACGAAGCAACCTCGGGTTTGAGCATACTTGCCCGGTGTTTCGCTGCGCTGCACACCGGCTACAATCTTTTTAAAACGGAGGACAGGTGGGATTTCTCTGTTGTATAGATATGTCTTTAGAACAACTTAGTATTGACAAATCCCCCCCTACCCCCCCCTTTTGGAAAAAAGGGGGGAATATTCCTTTGTATTGATTTACGCAACAAGCCTCGCTTTGCAAGCGAAAACCAGATATAATTCGCCTTTAATTGCAAATTATTTCTACTATGAAAAAAGCCTTCCCAGATTTTTCTTTATTAGTTAAAAATCGAGATTTTGGATTTCTCTATGTTGGCCAATTTACTTCGATGTTTGGTGGTGCTATCACACGCGTGGCGATACCCTTCCAAATCTATTTACTAACACATTCTACCTTACTTGTCGGTTTACTGAGTTTATGCCAATTATTACCTTTGCTTTTTACTGCTTTGATCGGTGGTGTCATTGCCGATCAAAATTCGCGGAAAAAGTTGTTGATTATCACCGAAATAATTATTTGTACAAGCTTATTGTTGCTCGCTTGGAATGCAAATTTAACCCAACCTTCAGTCATTGCAGTTTTTCTGTTAGCAACGATTTCTTCAGCAGTCAACGGCCTACATCGGCCGGCGTTGGAAGGCATCACGCAGCAAGTAGTTAAGCGCGAAGATTACGCTGCCGTTGGTGCATTAAGAACATTTAAAATGAGCATCACCATGATTGCTGGCCCTGCTCTCAGTGGTATCATTATCGCTGCTTGGGGTATTACTTTGACTTATTTGATCGATTTTATTTGTTTGCTAGCTTCTCTACTGGCACTGTTAATGATGCGACACATTCCTAAGCCTGAAACAAAACAGCGTGATTCTATTGTGCAATCAATAAAAACTGGCTGTCGATTTGCGTTTTCCCGACAAGCATTGCTTGGTAGTTATTTAGTCGATTTTAACGCTATGCTGTTTGCTATGCCAAATGCTTTATTCCCTGCAATTGCAGTAACTTTTGGCGGTGCGAAAACCTTAGGCATGTTGTATGCCGCGCCAGCGATAGGTACATTATTAGTCTCCACATTTAGTGGTTGGACTCGACATATCAAGCGTCATGGTGCAGCTATCGCCATCTCTGCTGGCTTATGGGGACTGGCGATTATTTTATTTGGATTATCCAATCATCTATACGCAGCATTATTGTTTCTTATGCTGGCTGGTGGTTTCGATGCCGTCAGCATGATCTCGCGTATGGTGCTTTGGAACGAAGTCATCCCTAAAGACTTACGTGGTCGTTTAGCTGGAATAGAAATGTTGAGTTACATCAGCGGCCCACGTTTAGGCGATGCAGAATCAGGCATTGTAGCCAGTATTTTTGGCATCACCGCCTCAATTGTCTCCGGCGGCGTATTATGCGTTATCAGTGTCGCTGCATGTTGCTACTATCTACCTAAATTTTGGCATTATCGTTCAACCCCTGCTACCACTGAGCAAACCTCAGCAACAAGCTAACCAAACTCTTCACTGCCAAGCCATTATTCTAGATTTCCTTTTGCGACTTTTTGTTATGATAAACCATGACTAATTGATGTGAAGAATATTTTTTGCTAGTTTCCAGCAACCGAGTAGTCCGTCCGAGTTGTAATTGACTTGCTTTGCTTAAGCTAAGCGGCGGCAAGGATGCTAAATTTATCTTTAATTTAATACCATAAATATATTCCTCACCGATATACATTTGACATAAACACTGCAAGCGCCCTAATAGATTTTCACCTGGAAATAAGCGACAACATTGTGGGTAATCCAGCGGGCCAATTACAATCGTAAAACCACGTTGAGTATGGTAAACTTTTTGACCCAAATAGGTATCGATACCTAAGTGATTGCACGCATTAATAGATTTAAGATAAGTCATCTCCTGTTTAGATAATTGCATTGAAGTTAATTGTAACGGCAAAATTTTTATTGGCAATTCAAAGTAATCGCTTAATAACAAACGTAACCCTTCTTGACTTCGAACTTGCATACTGAATAATCCAGCATACTTTAATCCTATCTCGTCCACACAACTGCTAGCTTGGCCAGTTAAAGCCAATAGTAAATCAGTCACTTGATGGCTTTGCTTGTTTTCATATGCAATAAAGAAATCTGCTAAAGTTGCAAATCGATACTGTTCGTCTAACAATTTTTGCTGTAAAAAATTAACAAATGCAAATAAGCTGTTATCTTTAGCGCGCATACGTTTTAACGTCAAAAGCAAATAGTAATTGGGCAGCACTCCACTTTGACCAATCAAACCAATAAAATTTAACCCTAAAGAAATAATTTTTTTGCCCTCGCGATCAGTTTTCATTTCTATACTTTGGCATTCACTTACTGGGAAGTTCAAGCTGGGCGATAATTTATATTCCAATCTTCCAGGAGTTGCCGCAAGATAGCGTTTAATCAAGCGTACTGCCTGATAAAATTCATAATCAGCAGTTTTATCACACAAGTGTTTTATATAATAGTGAATGATTTGATGTTTGTTTGCCATCGAAAGAATTCTCCTGTTTTTTTACCTATCAAAACCAATTCTACAAAGCTGTTCAATGCGCATAAACGTGATAAGAACTCTTGTAATACATCACCAAAAAGTAAATAACTTCGTTTAGGAAAAGATTTTTCATCAATGGTTAATTGATATTCCAAACCATGACAATAGCCTAGATGTAGATTAGCAGGATAACATTTATGAATTGGCTTGGTTTTTACTTCAAGGATACTTGCAACTAATTCATCTTTGTCCTCTGCAGCAAAACTGTAAATAGCCAAGAGTGATTTTAGTTTATCAATACAATTGACGGCATCTGCCAGTCCAACCTGATTGATATAAAGATGTTTTACTAGCAACTGTGAATCTTGTTGATTTAATTCTCTGTATTTGATGCTAGTGATTGGCGTTATAGTTTGCATGTCTGCGACAAATTCATGATTTGCATCAGAAAAGGTCCATTGATGCTCATCCTCTTCTAGCATTAAATCACTAGTCACATTCCCATTAGTACATAATAATTTAGGGCTTAATATTAATTCATCCTCAATCTCTTCCAAATTAAAATCACTTAAACTAATCAGCATCTGCGCGGTTGAAATTTCTCCATGTAAGGTGGTTTCAACTGCTCTTGTTTGAGCATGCCAGTAAATACAAGGCATATTTTCAGGGAAAAATTTCCGACTAAAATATGGCTGGCATGTAATTTCATCACGATGACTGCTAGATACGATATCAAGCGCTTTGACTTGATAAATTTCCATAGGAGCCACATTCATCTGTTGACAAGCAGTCAGAGGATATTGTTTTTGGGTGTGATCAAAACTAAGCGGACCGCCAATTTGTTCAAATAAATTCACC
>JBCDIY010000003.1:0-19344 GCA_038748435.1 Pseudomonadota bacterium
AAAACCAGTGGACCTTATCGATGCTTTTAACTCTCTTTTGCAAAGCAACAAACAGCTAGAGCTTACAGATGCTGTCAACACAAACGTAGATTGGAAACAAAAAGTAATTAAGTCAGTCAAAGCTACTTATCATGGTTCTAAAGATGTAAAATCAGGTAGTCATTTTATTTTATTGTTTATTCCTAAAAGCGGTCCAGTTCAATTGCTAGACCCAAAAAATATTGTTCGTGCGAGTGAAAATGGCAATATTATTGCTACTGAAGATATAGAGAAAAATATAAAGATTAATGAGCAAATGCTGAAACCATTAGTAAATTATCTCAGAAGAGAATTTTTACATAATTCAAATGTCACAATGTCTAATGAAATGCTAGAAGTTACTTTTGCAGCACCAAAAGGGGTAGGTAATATACAATATGGTGTGACTGCCTGTGGTTGGATTGCGGTGTTTCTCTATTGTTACTATTTACAGACAGGGAAATGGTTGCCGGAAAAGGGCGAAGATGTAAGTTTTACCTTCAATGATGGTACGACTTTTAAGGGTATATATAATAACAATCTCGATGACTTGGCCTTTGACTACTGCGAAAAATTACTGCGAAAAGTTAGAAATTATGGTGATGTTACTAATGCACGCAAGTTGATGGGTCCAGTAAAGTTAGGTGAAGCACAAGAAAACGCTAGTTGGAACGGTGAATTTTTAAATTTATGTCATGAAGAACTGCAGAATTCTATTACCATTTTGAAATTAGGTGGAGATCAAAGCCCGCCTTTATATCTTAAGCTTGATAACAATTTTAAGCTCGTTTTACTTCCAGCTGCAGAAGAAAATGGTCAAGTACGCGCAGTTTTAATTAGAGAGGAAAAAGCAATAAAAGTCCCTGAAGTGTTAGTTAATAGCTTCGAAGGTATTTACGATATTAAATATATTGGCTGTGTCACCCGAGCTGAATTGCAACCTGTAAATTATAAACCTCCGAGTACTGACTATTCATATCTCAAGAAAGGTGGATTTTTTGGAAGCTTGAGTGGTTTTTCTGAAAAAGATTTAGAAGAATTACAGGCGGAGGTTATAAATCATTTCACAAGCGGAAAAGATTTGTCTAGGCCGCCAAAGCCAGGAGATATTGCATAAATAACTATGGTAAATTTTAATATCTTCTCATTTACCTAAAATCATGCTATGATGTTGCGTTAATCTTGCACTAAGGAGAGCCTAATGACCGCAATTAGTGAAGCATTAACGTTCGATGATGTCTTGCTTGTGCCTGCCCATTCGACTGTACTGCCCAAAGACGTAGATTTATCTACTAAACTCACGCGCAATATTCGTTTGAATTTACCTTTAGTCGCGGCGGCTATGGATACTGTGACTGAAGCGCGACTCGCTATTGCCTTAGCGCAAGAGGGGGGTATCGGTATTATCCATAAAAATATGACCGTCGAAGCCCAAGCAGCAGCGATACGCAAAGTGAAAAAATTTGAAAGTGGCATCGTCAAAGATCCGATTACTGTTACTGGAAATACGACAGTACAAGCGTTGATTGATTTAACGCGTTCACATGGCATTTCCGGTGTGCCAGTGGTCGAAGGCGAACAATTGATAGGGATTGTCACCAGCCGCGATATCCGTTTTGAAACCGATTTAAATAAAAAAGTTGCAGATGTTATGACGCCCAAAGCCAGGTTGGTAACTGTCAAAGAGGGTGCAGGTCAACCGGAAATGGTGGCACTATTACATAAAAATCGTATTGAAAAAATCTTAATTATCGACGATGGTTTTCATTTAAAAGGGTTAATCACGGTAAAAGATATTCAAAAAGCTAAAGATAAACCTTATGCTTGTAAAGATGATCACAAACGCTTACGCGTCGGTGCCGCTATTGGTGTCAGTAAAGCAAATATTGACCGCGCACATGCTTTGGTTGAAGCGGGGGTTGATGTATTAGTCGTTGATACAGCACATGGCCATTCACAAGGAGTGTTGGATCGGGTCGCTTGGGTAAAAAAACAATTTCCGCAAATCGATGTCATTGGTGGCAACATTGCCACTTACGATGCAGCCAAAGCCTTATTAGATGCTGGCGCAGATGCGGTGAAAGTTGGTATTGGCCCAGGTTCAATTTGTACCACGCGTGTGGTTACTGGCGTCGGCGTGCCGCAAATTACCGCTATCACTGAAGTTGCACGAGCTTTAGCTGATACCGGTGTACCGCTAATAGCTGATGGTGGCATCCGCTATTCTGGCGACATCGGCAAAGCCTTGGCCGCAGGTGCTGCGAGCGTGATGCTAGGTAGTTTATTCGCTGGTACCGAAGAAGCACCTGGAGAAGTGGAACTGTTCCAAGGCCGGGCGTATAAATCCTATCGTGGCATGGGATCTTTAGGCGCTATGTCGCAAGCAGAAGGTTCTAGCGATCGCTATTTTCAAGATTATTTAGGTGCCGAAAATTCACAAAAAAATAAATTCGTACCCGAAGGTATTGAAGGTCGCGTGCCGTACAAAGGGAGTGTTGTCAATATTATTCATCAGTTGGTCGGTGGATTACGTTCGACTATGGGCTATACGGGTTCTGCCAATATCGAGCTATTAAACAAAAAAGCGAAATTTGTGCGGGTAAGTTCTGCTGGCGTTAGTGAGAGCCATGTTCACGATGTGAGTATAACCAAAGAAGCACCGAATTATTGGTTGAAAGAACGATGAGTACCCACCAACAAAAGATTTTAATTTTAGATTTTGGTTCGCAATATACTCAGCTTATTGCCCGTCGTGTGCGCGAATGTGGTGTTTATTGTGAAATTCATCCGTATGATTTAGCAGAGGCAGCGATTCAGGCGTATCATCCTAATGGAATTATTCTTTCGGGTGGCCCGGAAACAACGACACAAGCAGATACACCAAAAGCACCCGAAATTATTTTTCAACTGAATTGTCCGATATTAGGGATTTGTTATGGCATGCAGACTATGGCAAAGCAATTAGGCGGACAAGTTCATACGGCAACCAAAAGAGAATTTGGCCATGCGCAATTAGAATTGCATCAGCATAGCGATTTATTTAATCATATCGAAGATACCGCCGATACAGAGGGTAAGGCATTATTAGATGTGTGGATGAGTCATGGTGATAAAGTCGAACAATTACCACCAGAGTTTGTTGTCATTGCCCAAACTACAAATGCACCGATCGCGGCCATGGCGAATGTAGAAAAGCAATTTTATGGTTTGCAATTTCACCCAGAGGTGACACATACGCGTCAAGGCCAACGCATTATCAAACGTTTTGTGCGACGCATTTGTCATTGCGATGATTTATGGAACCCAAAATCGATTGTTGCCGAAGCCATCGCAGAGATTAAAGCTAAAGTTGGCAACGATAAAGTGATATTAGGTTTATCAGGTGGCGTCGATTCTTCAGTCACGGCGTTGTTATTACAACAAGCTATTGGTGATCAACTCACGTGTATTTTTGTCAATAATGGTTTATTACGTTTGCATGAAGCAGAAGAAGTGCAATCGATGTTCGCATCCCACTTTGGTGTGAACTTACATTATGTCGATGCCGAGCAACAGTTTCTTACGGCGCTTGAAGGCGTTGCAGATCCAGAAGCTAAACGTAAGATCATCGGCCATGAATTTATTAAGGTATTTGAAACTGAGGCAAACAACATTCAAGCCGTTAAATGGCTAGCTCAAGGTACGATTTACCCTGATGTCATCGAATCGGCTGGCAGTAAGACTAAAAAAGCTAAAGTCATTAAATCACATCACAATGTCGGCGGCTTGCCAGAAACCATGCAGTTGCAATTATTAGAACCATTGCGTGAATTATTCAAAGATGAAGTCAGAAAAATTGGTTTAGAATTAGGTTTGCCATATAAAATGCTTTATCGTCATCCGTTCCCTGGCCCAGGTTTAGGTGTGCGTATATTGGGGGAAGTAAAAAAAACCTATGCAGATAAATTACGCCAGGCAGATACAATTTTTATTGAAAGTCTTTATGCCGACGATTTATATGATAAAGTCGCACAAGCATTTGCGGTATTTTTACCGGTAAAATCTGTCGGTGTCGTCGGTGATGCTAGACAACATGAACCAGTGATTGCACTGCGTGCTGTAGAAACAACCGATTTTATGACTGCACGTTGGGCTAGATTGCCGTATGAATTTTTAGCTAAAGTAAGTAACCGTATCATTAATGAAGTCGCGGGTATTTCGCGTGTTGTATACGATATTTCTGGTAAACCACCGGCGACTATCGAGTGGGAATAATTTGTGAAAACCCGCGAAGACTGGATGCAGCAAGCTTTAAATCAAGCTGATAAAGCAGCGCAGCAAGATGAAGTTCCTATCGGTGCAATTGTAGTCCATGAAAATCAAATCATTGGGGCAGGTTATAATCAACCGATACGCAGTAATGATCCGAGTGCCCACGCAGAAGTCATCGCCATACGTCAAGCGGCAGATTATTTAGCAAATTATCGCTTACTAGATTGTGAGCTTTATACAACCTTAGAACCTTGCCCTATGTGTGCGGGTTTAATGATTTATTCCAGAATTAAAACCTGCATTTATGCGGCAAGTGATAGTAAAGCTGGTGCAGCCGGTAGTGTGGTAAATTTATTTGCCTATCCATTTAATCATCGGGTCGAAGTCGTTGCTGATGTTTGTGCAGATATTGCTGCGGAAAAGTTAAAAAGTTTTTTTCAAGCGAAGAGAACGAAATAATGAATTATAGAATGTAGCCTTGATTGAGCAGCAGCGAAATCAAGGTTTGTTAAATGTAAGTTGGGTTGAGCAAAGCAAAGCCTAACGAATTTAAAATTAAGAGCTGTCATTTCCGCGAAAGTGGTATTGTTGCATCAATAGGATTTTGTATGTTACGCCTTATATTCAAGATAAATTTGATGGTTTAAAGTGCATTAATCTACGTCCCTCCCTTTTTTAAAAGGCATTGTTGTATAAATAGGAACTGTCATCCCCGCGAAGGCGGGGATCCAGGAGAATCTACGAAAATATGGGTTATTTCGTACAAACCATCCTTGGTTCAGAGCTGGATTCCGGATATTTTTGGCTGTCCATAGCCAAAAATTCCGGAATGACAGGTCATTTTTTGATTTATACAACAACGCCTTTGGGAAAAAAGGGGGATGGTGTTGGAATGATTTACGCAACAGCACCTTTAAAAAAAGCGAGAGAATGGCAAGATATTCAGAAATCTAATATCAAATGCGACAAATTTTCCGATGCTTTCCATTTGTATTTCGACCATCAATGACTTTTTGATAATAATACAATCTGGATTTGACATTTTCTAACCATGAATATTTATGCGCTTGTTTTTCCGCTTGTTGACAAAGATTTTGATAATCGTTTTCAGGCATATCAACAATTTCTAAAATGGCTTTGGCTAAACCTTTGGCATCTTCGACATCAATTAACTTGCCCACCGCAAACTCTTTTGGTCCACCAGAGTTAGTCGCAATTAACGGTATGCCACACCCCATCGCTTCTAAACCTGCGATACCAAATCCTTCGGAACGCGATGGCATTAAACTAATTTTTGCAATATTATGGATTTCTGCAACATGTTGAGGAATATGTTGGCCGATGAAATGTACTCTAGCAAATTCATATAGATCATAAAATTCTAAATCTAACGCTTTGTTTAAATCACCTTCACCCAAAATTAAAAAGTGAATATTTTTTTCTTTGGGTAAATAGTGGTTGGCGCGTAAAATAATGTCGATACCTTTCGTGCGAGAAATCTTTCCAGCAAAACTAATTAAAATAGCTGGATCATCAATATCAAGATTAAGTCGTTTTAACACTTTATCCTTTGCAACAGCTTTTTTAAAAAAAATACTGTTATCGTAGCCATTTGCTAAAGTAATCACTTTTTCTTGCGGTACATCATAAATTTTAATGACTTCTTCAGTAACATAGTCTGAAATAGAAAATATATATTCTGCATTTTTTGCAACTTCAATCGCAATCGGTTGCATGCGTTTATCATAGTGAAACCCCATTTGATCACTATGATGGGCAGTTGCAATGTAATCCTGGCCTAAATTAATAATGGATTTTTCCATTAGCCAAATATGCTGTGATTCGATGATGTCTGGTTGAAAATCATCAATAATTGTTTTTAATTTGATTGTTAAAGATCTTGTAAATAAATCTAATTGTATTTGAGTTAGCGAACGATAGGTTGGACTATCAGCACCTCGAGGGTGTGGGTCAGTGATCATTAATGGGAATTGAGCAATTGACGTGGTGTCATCGTGAATTGGAAATTGCCAAATGTGATAAATATCAGGGCGCGAATAATAAAAAGCTTTGTCATCGCTGTCCATGCCATTATCTGGGAAACAGACTTTAACTTCATGGTTTAACTTATGAAGATTTTTTATTATGGCGTTAACAACTGTAAAACTGCCAGTTCCCCAAGAGCCTGTATTAGTCAGTAATATTTTCATAATGATTTAGCTGGTTTTTTTAAAATTATAGATAAATAAAATTTGCTTGTTTTTGCCGTTTAATTTAACTCAAGGGATATACAAATTTTGTAAAAATATGCAAAAAACAATGATTTAGCAAGATGTTTGATTTTTGGTTTGCTATTCATGTTGGTATCTACTAATTTCATAGTAGAAATTTGCACAGAATCTAAGTTGTTGATGTAAGCCAAAGGATATTATTATGGCTACATATCTAATCACGGGTGGTTGTGGATTTATCGGTTCGCATTTAGTCGATAAACTTATTGAAAAACAACATCAATGCATAGTTGTCGATGATTTATCTACCGGTAAAAAAACCAATTTAAATTCCAAAGCGGAACTTATCGTCGGTGATGTAAGTGACGAAAAATTAATTCAACAAATACTTGCTGATTGTGATGGTTGTTTCCATTTGGCAGCTGTGGCATCGATAGAAAAATCCAATCGTGATTGGTTAGGCACTCATCGTACCAATTTAACTGGCAGTATTAATATTTTTGATAAAGCTAGACGTGAAAATCAACCTGCGCTTCCAGTGGTTTTTGCATCCTCTGCAGCAGTTTACGGAGATAATCAAAATATTCCTTTAAACGAATTAGCAAAAACTAAACCACTAACTGCCTATGGTGCCGATAAACTCGGAAGTGAATTACATGCACTTATTGCTGCTAAAGTACATCATGTTCCCGTGACAGCTTTACGTTTTTTTAATGTGTATGGGCCAAGACAAGATCCTAATTCACCTTACTCAGGAGTGATCTCTATTTTTGTGAATAACATTTTACAAGCTAAGCCAATTACAATTTATGGTGATGGAGAGCAAACTCGGGACTTTATCTATGTTGCGGATGTGGTTCGATATTGTCTGCAAGCAATGGAGAGATTAACAAAACCTGGTTTTGAAGTTTATAACGTATGTACAGGTAATAAGACGAATTTGCTAGAATTAATCAAAATAATCACGACTATCTTTAATAAACATCCTGAAATTATTATGCAAGAACGACGTCAATCTAAAGCGAGAACTCAAATACATTTTAGCGAACGTCGCCGCGGTGATATCCAAGAATCTTTAGGCGATCCCAATCAAGCAATTGAACAATTAGGAGTGGTGGCTAAATTTAATTTAAATTCCGGTCTTGAAACTATGCTTACCAGCAGACGAGTTGACTAAATATATCTTAGACAAAAAATATGTTATAATCCAAACGAATTAACTTAAGAGAAAACAATGAAAAAAATAATTTGTTTGGGTATAGCTTGTCTTGCATTATTGTTATCAGGTTGTATACCAAATTATCAATATGATTATACGTATTACCCTCCGGCGACTTACGGTGGAAAACAGTGCGTCAAGCAGTGTGGTAAAGCGCGTTCCTCTTGTGATCAATCTTGTAAAATGAGTTACCATTTGTGTGAAGTTAATGCTCGAACAGATTATAACTATCAATTTAAAGACTATAAGCTGCTGAAGCAGTCTATAAATAACGAAGTTCAGCAATTACCATTTGATACCTACAATTTCACTAACAATGCTGTATGCACGCAATCTTGTGGTTGTCGAAGAGAATTTAATATCTGCTATAGAAACTGCGGCGGTACTGTAATTGTACATAGAAAATGCGTTGCAAATTGTTTTTACAATTTATAACATTGTTTGTAGTGTAATTTAACCAGCTACAATTTATTAACATATTGCACAAATTCATAGAAAAGCCTATATTATAGCAGTAGCAAACGCATCTCCGTTTCTTTTTTACTTGAAATTTAGGTTGCATTTAGTGGATAATTTTATCGCAACATAAGGTAAAACCAAAATAACTTTAACTAGCAAAATGCATACTATGGTTGTAGAAGGTGTATATTAATGAGTCAAAACAAAGCGAATCACACTGACATTGATCCCACAGAAACCCATGAATGGCTAGAAGCATTAGCTTCAGTGATTGCCCACGATGGGCCTGAGCGTGCCAGATTTTTAATCAAAAAAATGATTGAGCAGGCTAGGCGTTCTGGCACTGATGTGCCTTATGGCTTTAATACACCGTATATTAATACCATTCCTGTTGCTCAAGAGCCAGTTTATCCTGGTGATGAAAAAATGGAACAGCGAATCGCTTCATTTATTCGTTGGAATGCCGTTGCTATGGTTTTACGCGCTGGCAAAAAAGCAGCCGAATTAGGTGGTCACATTGCTACTTTTGCCTCAGCCGCTACGCTTTATGAAGTCGGATTCAACCATATTTTTAAATCTAATGTACAAAAAGACGCCGGTGATTTAATTTATATTCAAGGCCATTCGTCGCCAGGAATCTATGCTAGAGCTTTCTTGGAAGGCCGTTTATCTGAAGGGCAGCTGAATAATTTTCGTCAGGAAGTAGAAAAAGATGGCTTATCTTCTTATCCACATCCATGGTTAATGCCGGATTTTTGGCAATTTCCTACCGTGTCTATGGGACTAGGTCCGATTCAAGGCATTTATAAGGCACGTTTTTTGAAATATTTACATCATCGTGGCCTAGCAGATACGTCTAATCGTAAAGTCTGGGTATTTTGTGGTGACGGTGAAATGGATGAACCAGAATCATTGGGCGCTATTTCCTTGGCGGTTCGGGAAAAACTAGATAATTTAATTTTTGTTATTAACTGTAATTTGCAACGCTTAGACGGGCCAGTGCGTGGCAATGGTAAAATCATTCAAGAATTTGAAGGGGTGTTCCGCGGTGCCGGTTGGAATGTCCTAAAGGTGATTTGGGGTAGACGTTGGGATCCATTATTAGCAAAAGATGATAAAGGTATTCTACTTAAGCGTATGGAAGAATGTATTGATGGTGAATATCAAAATTTTAAAGCCAGAGATGGTGCTTACGTACGTGAAAAATTCTTTGGCAAATATCCTGAACTCGCTGCTATGGTGGCGAATATGTCAGATGAAGAAATTTGGCACTTGAATCGTGGTGGGCATGATTCCCACAAAGTATATGCCGCTTATCAGCAGGCAATTTCTCATGAAGGTCAGCCTACGGTAATATTGGCGAAAACTGTCAAAGGTTTTGGTATGGGGGCCGCTGGAGAAGGCTTGAATATTACCCATCAACAGAAGAAAATGTCGCCCGAAGATTTGAAATATTTTCGCGATCGATTCGATATTCCGATTACTGACGATAAAATCGCTGAAGCGCCATTTTATCGTCCCGAACCTACAAGTCCAGAAGGACGTTATTTACGTGAGCGACGTGAAGCATTAGGTGGGTTTATGCCAACTCGCCACAGAAAGTCTTATGGTCTGCAAATTCCAGAACTCAAGACTTTTGCAGCCTTACTTAAAGGTACTGGCGAACGCCATATCTCTACCACTATGGCATTTGTGCGTTTTATAAATACCTTAATGAAAGATAAAACTATAGGCAATCGTGTTGTCCCAATTGTACCCGATGAGTCGCGTACCTTTGGTATGGAAGGAATGTTTCGTCAGTACGGTATTTATTCGCCAGTAGGGCAACTTTATGAACCAGTCGATGCCGCTCAAGTCATGTCTTATAAAGAAAGCTCTGATGGTCAAATTTTACAAGAAGGACTTAACGAAGCGGGTGCAATGTGTTCATGGATGGCTGCAGGAACAACCTATAGTACAGCCAATTCGCCGATGATTCCTTTTTATATTTATTATTCTATGTTCGGTTTTCAACGTGTCGGTGATTTAGCTTGGGCTGCAGGTGATATGCGCACGCAGGGTTTCTTGCTCGGTGGAACCGCGGGAAGAACAACTTTAGCCGGCGAGGGCTTACAACACCAAGATGGTCATAGCCATATTTTAGCGTCTACCATACCTAATTGTCGTGCTTACGATCCAACTTTTAGTTATGAATTGGCAGTGATTTTACATCATGGTTTGCATGAAATGTATCAACAGCAAAAGCGAGTCTTTTATTATCTGACGGTCATGAATGAAAATTATGAACATCCACAGATGCCCGAAGGAGTTGAAGAAGGGATTATCAAAGGTATGTATCGATTTAAAGCCGCAGATGCAAAATGTAAGCTACAGGTACATTTATTAGGTTCGGGCACCATACTTAATGAAGTCATCGCTGCTGCTAAAACACTTGAAGCAAATTACGATATTGGTTGTCATATCTGGAGTGTGACAAGTTTTAATGAATTACGTCGAGATGGTATGGATTGCGAGCGATTCAATTTAAGAAATCCAGAAAAAACTCCTAAGGTTCCTTATGCGACGCAATGTTTATCTACGGATAAATTACCAGTAATCGCCGCGTCAGATTATATGCGTATTTATGCGGACCAAATTCGTAATTATATTGATCAACCTTATTACGTCTTAGGTACCGATGGTTTTGGTCGCAGTGATACACGTAAAGCGTTACGGCATTTTTTTGAAGTGGATGCTAAATCTATCGTTTATGCAACGATTAAAGCTCAAGTGAATGCAGGTGGTATGACTAAAGAACAACTCATCAGGGCACGAGAAAAGTTAAATATTAATCCTGATAAACCTAATCCTGTTGATGTTTGAGAGCAAAGGCATTAAGGTTTTTTGCAGGAAAAAATTTACCAAAGAAATATAATTAATTGATCTTAGTAAGACAAATGCAGTAAATGTGATCGAAGTATTTGTCAAACTTAGTCATCTAATCAACGTTTAATTGCAGAGGAGTAAAGCTCTTGGCAGAAGAAATTAAAATACCTGATATTGGCACGACAGATACGGTTGATGTCATCGAAGTGTTTGTTAAGCCTGGCGATCAAATTAACAAAGATGATTCGTTGATTACGCTTGAAAGTGACAAGGCAAGTATGGAAGTCCCCGCAGCAAAAGCGGGTACGGTCAAAGCATTGCAAGTGAAGGTGGGTGACAAAGTCAAAGAGGGGCAGGTGATTTTGACGTTAGAAACCACTGCGGGCTCTGCAGAAACAGCGATAGCAGCTGAGAGTAAAAAAATTGCCAACGAAGCAACGAATAAGGCGCAAGCACAAGCACAAGAAAATATAGCATCTGCATCACCAGCGCAAAATCAATCACCAGCGATTGTAGAAGAAACCATAAATATTCCTGATATCGGTACGACAGCAGAAGTAGATGTTATCGAAGTTTTTGCTAAGGTGGGTGATGAATTAACAAAAGATGATCCCATGATTACCTTAGAAGGAGAAAAAGCCAGTATGGAATTACCTGCACCTAAGGCAGGTAAAGTGAGTGAAGTGATGATGCAAGTGGGTGATAAAGTCACGGAAGGGATGGCAATTTTAAAATTGGCTGTGGCGGCGGAAAATAAAATTGTAACAGAAGCACCTAATGCCGAAGCAGAAACTCCGACCGAAATTTCTCAACCCAGCGTGCCAACTGAAAAAACCGAAATTTCAGAAGCAAAGCCTAGTGTCACAGCAACCCAACCACCAGCACAACTTAGCAGTGATTTTAGCGATATTTATGCTGGGCCTGCAGTGCGACGTTTAGCCAGAGAATTAGGAGTTGATCTACATAAAGTCGCAGGAAGTGGGAGAAAACAACGTATTACTCTGGAAGATGTGCAGCAGTTTGTTAAAAAAGCCTTAACTCAACCCGTAGCTCAAACGTCTGCAGGTATTGCAGTTGCTAAAGCACCACAAATCGACTTTACTAAGTTCGGTGAAACAGAAATGTTAGCGCTTTCTAAAATCAAACGCTTGACGGGACAAAATACCCACAGGAGCTGGGTCACTGTGCCACATGTAACGCAGTTTGATGAAGCAGATATTACTGATATGGAAGCTTTTCGCCAGCAACAAAAGCAAGAAGCGGCAAAACTCGGATTTAAACTCACACCACTAGTATTTTTATTAAAAGCCATCGTTGCTTGCTTAAAAGAATTTCCAAGTTTTAATGCTTCACTAGATGCCAGTGGAGAAAATTTAATTCTAAAAAAATATTTTAATATCGGTGTGGCTGTTGATACCCCAAATGGTTTAGTCGTTCCTGTGATACGCCAAGTAGATCAAAAAGGTATTTTTGAATTAGCTAAAGAACTTGCTGAAATTAGTGCAAAAGCACGAGAGAAGGGTTTGTCTTTAACCGAAATGCAAGGCGGATGTTTTACTATTTCTAGCCTAGGTGGTATTGGTGGTACTGCTTTTACGCCCATTGTGAATAATCCGGAAGTGGCGATACTCGGTGTTTCACGTTCGCAACAAAAACCAGTTTTTATCAATGGCGAGTTTAAGCCACGACTGATGTTGCCATTATCTTTGTCTTATGATCATAGAGTCATTGATGGCGCACAGGCAGCAAGATTTACCAGTTACTTAAGTTATATATTAACTGATATCAGGCGTTTATTGTTTTAAATATTTCTGTTAAAACGCTTGACCAAATTGAAATATTCGCTTTAAAATTAAATTGATTAATACCTCACCTTGGTGAGAATGATATTTCTTAACTCATTGTTTTAAAATAATTTTTATACTTGTATTGTGTTTTAAGTAGGAGACGGCAATGCAACTTGAAGATGATGATTTTGAAAAGAATGATAATGATGATGAAATTATCGATGATGACTCTTTAGAAGACCATACCGTTGCAGAAACTGCTAAACAAAATGAAAAGCTTGTAGCTAAGAAAAAATGGCAAGCCCGTCAAGCCATTGAAGCTAAAATAGAGCAAGCGCGTATGCGTAAAGAGTTGGACTATCTGCTAGAAGATGATTTCGACGTAGCAGAAGACCAATAAGTTAATCAACAATAAGTGGCAAGCCCGTCAAGCCATTGAAGCTAAAATAGAGCAAGCGCGTATGCGTAAAGAGTTGGACTATCTGCTAGAAGATGATTTCGACGTAGCAGAAGACCAATAAGTTAATTACCAACAAGGAAAATAGTATGCTAAATCTTATCAAACGTATTTTAATATTTTTTATTTTTACAACTTCTATCGCAATGGCAGCGAATACAGAAAAGGCTATTTTTGCTGGCGGTTGTTTTTGGTGTATGCAACCACCTTATGACAAGCTCAAAGGTGTGGTAAGTACGACGGTAGGCTACATTGGCGGCAAGACCCCAAATCCAACTTATAAAAAAGTATCCGCAGGCAATACGGGTTATGTTGAAGCAATACAAGTAACTTACGATCCTAAAAAAGTTAACTATCAAACTTTATTAAATCTATATTGGCATAATGTTGATCCAACGCGTAATGATGGCCAGTTTTGTGATAAAGGCAAACAATATCGTCCAGAAATTTTTTATTTAAATCCACAACAAAAACAATTAGCCGAGGCTTCTAAAGCTAAAATTAAAAAGTCGGGCATGATTAAACAACCTATTTTAGTTGCAATTACACCTGCAGGTAAGTTTTATCCCGCAGAACAATATCATCAAAATTACTATAAGAAAAATCCTTTACGTTATCGCTTTTACCGCTACACTTGTGGTCGAGATAAACGTTTGAAGCAGCTTTGGGGCAGTAAAGCAAAAAAAGTAAATTGATGGAAGATGTTTTTAAAATTAAATAAGTAATTAATTAGTACAAGCGAAATAATATTTTTTAATTAGAACAACACGATTGCTTGAACTATTTCACAACTTTAATTCTAAGCGCATGGATAGGATCTGGTAGCATGTCATCTAAAGCTTGGTATACCAAACGATGACAAGCGACGACAGATAATCCAACGAAAGCTTCACAGCCAATTTGCACGGCGAAATGGCTGCCTTGCTCATCATAACCGCCATGGCCTTGATGTTGCATCGATTCGTTAATGACTTCAAGCGTATGCGGTTTAAGCTGCTGCGTTAATTTTTGTTTAATTTGTTCAGTTCGATTCATGAAGATGACTCTTTAGAATGTTGTAAGTGCTTACTCATATAAACTGCTTGTATGAGGATAAACACAATCGTCATTCCAAGCATACCAAATAACTTAAAATTTACCCAAGTATTGGTACTGTAGTGATAAATCACGTAAAGATTAATAATACCCATCAGGATAAAGAAAATACTCCAGCTCCAATTCAACCGATACCAAATTGGCCGTGGTAGGCTAATATTGGCTTCTAACATACGTTCTATCAATGGTTTAGCACCAAAAAATTGTGAGGTAATGAATACGATAGAACACGCCCAATAGATAACAGTGGGTTTCCACTTGATAAATAAAGCATCATGGAGTAGCAAGGTCGCAGTACCGAATACCATACCTAGACAAAATGTCACAATATGCATTTGTTCAAAATGACGGTGTTTATACCATTGATAAGCCATCTGCAAAATACTGGCAATAAGAAAAGCTGCAGTGGCAAAATAAATGCCATAGAGCTTAAAACAAACAAAAAATACCAAAATTGGGAAAAAATCAAATAATAGTTTCATGAACTTATAAATAGTTGTTAATAGTTAATTTAATATTATATCATAAGGTATTTTAGCGAGATAGCAAGGTTTTTAAGATGGGACAATATTTTCGAATTCATCCAGAAAATCCGCAAAGACATTTAATCCGTCAAGCGGTACAAATTATTAAGCAAGGTGGCGTCATTGTGTATCCTACAGATTCGGCCTATGCTTTAGGTTGTCATTTAGGTGAAAAAAAGCCACTGGAACGAATTCGTCGCATCAGAAAACTTGAAGATAGCCACGAATTTACTTTAATGTGTCGCGACTTATCTGAGCTATCCACATATGCACAAGTGGATAATAGTGTGTTTCGTTTATTAAAAGCTTTTACACCAGGGCCTTATACGTTTATTTTACCGGCAACAAGAGAAGTTCCTAGACGTTTGCAACATCCTAAAAGAAAAACCATTGGCTTGCGGGTACCGGAGCATCATGTGACTTTAGAATTGTTGGAAGCATTGAATGAGCCTATGTTAAGTACAACCTTAATTTTACCCAATGCAGAACTGCCGTTAATAGAACCAGAAGCCATGCTGGATATTTTAGGCAGGCAGGTTGATTTAGTGATTAATGGTGGTTATAGTGGAGCGGAGCAAACTAGTGTAATCGACTTATGTAGCGGTGTGCCAAAAATCCTTAGAGTTGGCAAAGGTGATGTTAAAGAATTTTTATGAGTAGATAATGAACCAAGTAGATAGTGCACAAAATTTTATTTTTCATAAGCAAGCTTTGCGTGGAATGATCGTGCATCTAAATGAAAGTTACAATACCATCATCCAACAACATCATTATCCTGAAGTTATTCATAAACGCTTGGGAGAAATGTTGTTGGCAACCACTATGCTAAGTTCTGCTTTAAAATATCAAGGTCAAGTCACTTTGCAAATCCAAACACAGAGTCAATTGAAGTTAATGGTAGCTAAATGCTCGCATGACTTAAATATTCGTGGATTGGCACAATTTAATGAAGATAGTTTATCTATGGATCTAAATGACGATTTTAATCGCGGTGAGTTGATTGTCACTATTGAAAATAGCGAGACGCAAAAAAATTATCAAAGTATGATTGCTATAGAACAACAAGAAGTTGCCCAGATGCTAGAAAGTTATTTTGATCAGTCAGTGCAATTGCCTACATACGTTGTTATTCACGCCCGAGAAAATGCAGTGAGTGGCATGTTGTTACAAACTATGCCTGATGTCCAAGCTGAGCAAAATGATTTGGCTGAGAATGATTTAGTTCAGGAGCTCACAGCAAGGATGTATCATTTAAATCAAAGTGATTTTCAATTAACTAATGCAGATTTATTAGACAAATTATATTCTGATCAAGCTATTGATCTCTACCCACCGACAGCCATAAAATTTTCTTGCCCTTGTTCGATTGAAAGAATGGAAGAAGCTGTGCGCATGTTAGGCAAAGCTGAAATAGATGATATTTTAGCAAAAAATAAGACGGTGAGTGTGACGTGTGAGTTTTGTAATTATATTTATGAATTTGATAAATATGCGGTGTTAGAAATATTCTCAACGCCTGAAAATGAAGGTACTACTGTAGGCAATTAATTAGTTTTTTTCTACCTCTAACATTCCATCTAAATTTAAATTATCACAAAACAAAAAGAATTGTTCCCGAAATTCTGCGATTGAAGATTCTGCTGGTAGGGTAATATGTAATGAAATTGAAAGAATAGGCGTTTGCGTTTTACGTGTATAATTCACATCAGAGTAAATTTCATTCAAGATGGCACCGTGGATTTCAAAAAATTTTGTCACTTGGTGTAATGTGCCTTTACGGTTTAAGCCGGTAATGTAAACAGTGTAAGGTAACGCATTTTTTTTCTCTGGTGTAATTTCGGTTCGGCCAAATATGATACTGGCATTGTAATTTTCTTCTATGTGTTCTAAATGCGTTTCAAATTTTGCAATTTCATTCCAAGAGCCTTCAATATTTAGCGTGGTAATGGTTTGATCTCCGGCGCGGTGAAACCAAGTATTGATAATGTTGCAATCACAATCGGTAGCAAATTTGGTTAAATCAACAAAAATATCCGTGCTGTCCTGGCTTAATACACATAGAGTTAAATGTTCCATTGGTATTCCTTCACATATTTCTTATTAGAGTCTATCATATTAAATGATCGATAAAAAATTACCAGAGAGGAATGGTCAATATGTTTAAAGGTAGCATGGTTGCGCTGGTTACGCCAATGCAAGAAAATGGTGAAATAGATTTCAAAGCATTTGATCGTTTAATCGATTGGCATATCGACGCAGGCACTGATGCGCTAGTGATCGTCGGTACGACGGGAGAAAGTGTCACTTTGACTGAAGATGAACAAAGTAAACTCATTAAACATGCAGTCAAGAAAGTTAATGGAAAAATCCCAATTATTGCCGGAACAGGTTCGAATTCGACCGCTAAAACGATTAAAATGACTGAAAAAGTCATGCATTCTGGGGCACATGCAGCATTGATTGTCACGCCATATTATAATAAACCAACGCAAGAAGGTTTATATCAACATTACAAGAAAATTTCTGCAACCGTACCTATACCTATTATTATCTACAACGTGCCATCGCGCACTGCATGTGATATTTTGCCAGCAACAATTGCGCGGTTATCCCATGTTCCGAATATCATAGGAGTCAAAGAAGCGACTGGATCAACTGAGCGTTGTCGAGAGATCTTGGCTTTAACCCAGACAAAAATGCATGTTTATAGTGGTGATGATGTTACCGCTTTAGATCTTATGTTTGCTGGAGCAAAGGGAGTGATTTCGGTGACGGCAAATATTGCCCCAGCACTGATGGCTAAAATGTGTGCTTGTCTACTAAATGCAGATTTTGCTCAAGCAATTAGTTATAATAATCAGCTTCGTGCTTTGCATAAAGCCATTACTATGGAAGTCAATCCTATTCCAACTAAGTGGGCTTTGCACAAGATGGGTTTAATTTCAGCAGGAATTCGGTTACCATTATTGCCATTATCGCAACAGTATCATGCGCAAATGCTTGAAGCCATGCAAGCTGCAGATATAAAAATTTAGAAGTAAAAAAATTATACATAGGTAAATTTAATGAAAAAAAATATACTCAAAGTTTTAACGGGTTTATCACTAAGCGTTTGCTTGACCGGTTGTAGTTATTACGAATACTACACCGGTTATAATAGTCCGCAACGTAATTATCATCGTGCCAAAGCAGCATCTAAATTGTATGTTCCATCAGGTTTAAGCCGCGGTAATATTAGCGATAATTATCAAATTCCTGCAGTGCGTCCACCTTCAGGTACAGTGCCACCTTCGATTTTACCGCCAGGCGGATTATATAAACCTAAAAATTATCGCTTAGCGCCGCGTAATGAACAAGTCGAGGCAAATCAGCCTAAATTGATTACTCTAGTAGAAGATAGGACTGGCCATCCTATTTTAAGGATTAATGCGACGGAAAAAGCGCTTTGGCCAGATATTGGTAAAGCACTGCGCGAAGCCGATTACAAAATCGTTAACCAATCAAAAGATTTACAAACCTATTATATTTTATATAAGAAAGCGTCCAAAGATAGAGTGACACGCAAAACACCTATCTACCAAATTCATTTGATTAATCAAGAACAAGCGACCAATGTCGTTGTTACGGACAATAAAACACATCCCATTCAGCCAGGTGAAGCCAAGGAAATTTTAGTAAAAATTGCTAACGCATTGGAAAATAAACACGCGTATCCCACAGCAAAATGGTTGAAGAGGATTTTTTAACATGCAAAAGCAATCGCAATTATATAAAGGCAAAGCGAAAACATTGTACTCTACTGCAGATGAAAATTTTTTGATCATGCATTTTCGTGATGATGCCACCGCATTTAATGCGGTTAAAAAAGCGCAATTTAGTGATAAAGGTAAAATCAACAATCAATTTAATGCATTTATCATGACTAAGCTTAAGGAAAATGATATTCCAGTACATTTTCAGAAAATGCTTAGTCCTACGGATTCTCTGGTCAAGCACCTAAAGATGATTCCGGTTGAATGCGTTGTGAGAAATATCGCCGCCGGTGGTATTTGTAAACGTTTGGGTTTAGAAGAAGGCATGGAATTAAATCCACCGACGTTTGAATTTTTTCTTAAAAATGATGCCTTAGGTGATCCAATGATCAACGAGTATCACATTCGCTCATTTGGTTGGGCTACGGATGCCGATATTGCAGAAATGAAACAACTCACTTTCAAAATAAATACTATTCTAAAACCCTTGTTTGCCAAGGCCGGTATATTATTAGTGGATTACAAATTAGAGTTTGGTCGTTTGGCCGGTAAGCTGTATTTAGGTGATGAATTTACTCCCGATGGTTGCCGCATATGGGACAGCCAAACGACCAAACTCTAATTTGTAATCCACTAATAATATACCGGCCTTGGCAAACAAGGGTTTTAGAATAGTATTTATTTTG
>JBCDIY010000004.1:0-17854 GCA_038748435.1 Pseudomonadota bacterium
AGTCGAGACTTGGGAATTTTTCTCTAAAACCGCAGGTGAAGCTTACGTCACTAAAGTGGATGCTTTTCAAACACGCTCGCAAAGTGTTATGAATAATTATCTAGATACTCGAAGTGCCTCGTTTGAAAAACGTGCACGAGTGGATTTATTAGATTTAAAAGAGCAGCGTGAAGGTGAAATGCATATCTTTTTTAAATCGAAGATTGTTCGTGCCAAAACCTTTTATGCAAATCCTGCGCCAGTAAAGAAAATGCGTCTCAACCAATTCTTGAAAGTGGAACCCCCACCGACAAGGATTCTACATAATTTAGAGACACGATTAGAGAAATTTAACCAGACATTAAAATCGAAGGATTATATTGAAAACTTTGCCAATAAAAATAATGCTGATCTTGCAGAGTTAATTAGCATATTCAATGCCCATGCTGAGCTAGAGCCGATTGATCGAAGTGTATCTACTTTGATGGCATTACACGAGCATGTTGAACCCGAACAAGTTGAGTCAGAATCTGTTGAAGAGCTGGCTGCAGAAACTGAATTGAATATCTTTACACCATTACGTATTACAGATCATTTAGACAGATTTATCTTAAATCGCTCGGAAGAATTCAAGAAACAAATTATAGATAAGAAAATCACTTTTAAAGGTGCGCGTACCATAGAAAGACTACTTGGTAAAAATGATAAACAATCTAGCAACATTGCCAACGAAGTTGTCAATGATATTCAAGTCGCGACCTATTATCCACCGATTATATTTGATGCACCTGAAGTCGATCAAATCAGTGCAACTGTTGATGATGTCATTGGTAAAATTCACACTGCGCGCGAAAAAGCTGAAAAAGATAAGAAAGATGAAAAATCTAGCGATTAATTAATATATGCAAGCGCGCATCTCTTGCGTTTTTACCGTCGCAGCCGATACACTAGAAATATAATTGTCACCTGGATATTAAAATGTTGAATTGCATGCCCATGCGATCGTGCTTATTATTTTTAATGCTCTTATTATTAACAAGTTGTGCTTCAGAGATTTGGCATCGTTATCCACCACCATCGCCGACTCATGCTGGGATGTTAATCGGTGCGGCAGGCGGTGCTGCTGTTGGTGGTGCAGTCGGCGGTGGTGTTGGGGTTCCCATTGGGGTTGCTGCTGGAGGTATTGTGGGCGCCTCAGCAGGCGCTTTGTTGGAACACCACTATGATATTGAAGAAAAACTTCAGTACAATGGCGTGCAAGTGGTAAGAGTCGGTGATGAAATAAAGTTAATTCTACCGGCCGATAGATTTTTTAAACGCAATACCCCAGCAATGAATCCACAATATTATCCAGTGATGAATCTAATCGCTTTATATTTAAACCAATATAATAAGATAAGCATTAAAGTTGCTGGTTATACAGATGACATCGGTGCTTGGCAGAGAAACCTTGCTTTGTCTCGAGCACAAGCTCGTGCGGTACTACATTATCTTGAATTAGCCGGGGTCGATACGCGTTTTCTTTATGCCATCGGTTATGGTCCGGCTAATCCGATTGCGAATAATTTTACTGAATTCGGTCGCCATATGAACCGGCGTATAGAAATCTCTTTACGCAGAATTCGGCCACCTGAGCCGCTTTACGAGAAAGTTAATTATAAAATATATCAAGGGCACACAGATCATGCAGGGTCGTACGATTGATGAAGTTAAATCACATAAACACTTTTATCGCGATAACTTTCGACGTGGCGTAAAATTATTATTTTGGCTATTAATTTTAATGCTAGTGCTTATCGTCGTAACTTTTTACTTATTTACAACTTGGCCAGAGGCAGATTACTATGCGACAAGCACAGATGGTAAATTAGTACGAATCTTGCCAGTCGCTAGAGGTACAGGACTGGTTGATCCAGAAGATCAACGTGATCTGGTAAATCGTGAGAACCAGGGAAGTTAACATGGCAAGAAAAGATTTCAGTGAACTGCGTAATGCCTATTATCGTAACAGTTATCGATTGGTCTTTTATATTTTAAATATATTTATTCTAATTACAGCTGTGTTAGCAGGCGGGATGATTTATACCATTACCCATCCATTGCGACGCGATTATTATGCTACTAATGATAAAAGCCAGTTAACTGAACTTGTTCGTTTAGCAAAACCCAATTTATCTACTTTGGCGCTATTACAATGGGCCAGTGCAGCGACGATTGCAGCGTATACTTATAATTTTGTTGACTATCGTCAAGCTTTGAGCAGTGCCTCGGAGTATTTTACTAGCGATGGTTGGCGTGCATTTTTGTCTGCATTAAGAAGTTCTAATGTGCTGAAAGTTATTTTGGCTAAAAATTTGAGTGTATCTGCTGTGATTACTGGTACACCCGTAGTATTACAGCAAGGTGATATTGGTGGTGTTTATACTTGGAACCTTGAGATGCCATTATTGATAACCTATCAAAGTGCAAGCGAGTTGACCCAACAACGCTTAATTGTAAATTTAGTGATCACCCGAATATCAACTTTAGAATCTCCGCGTGGTATTGGTATCGCTCAGTTTCAAGCAACCACAGCAGGAACTATAGCGGCTGAAGGATTGTGAGCATAGCGGAGCAGCGAACAATTTTGTTATGATGATATTATTGTTAACAATATGAACGTAAAACAGTTTTAGGATTGCATAAATGGCAGCAGGCAATACAGATGCTTTAGAATTAGTACGATTACGCAATGCGTTTTATCGTGATAGTTATCGGCGTGTGCTTGCTATTTTATTAGTCGTTGTCGTCATCGATGTTGTATTGGTCATCGGGTTGATTTATGTTTATACTAACCCGCCGTCACCAAGATATTTTGCGACAAATGCAACGGGTAGAATTATTCCTTTAGTGCCTTTGGATCAGCCTAATATGACGCAACCAGAGTTATTGCAATGGGCAACTTCAGCTGCAGTTGCAGCATTTTCATTTAATTTCGTTAATTACCGGCAAGAATTGCAAGCAGCGTCAGAATTTTTTACCGCTACTGGGTGGCGTGCTTATATTTCCGCTTTGAATGAATCCAATAACCTTAGGGCAGTGATCGCCCGTAGCTTAGTTGTATCAGCCTCACCAACAGGTGCGCCGGTAGTTTTACAACAAGGTGTGTTGGGTGGTCGTTATGCTTGGCGTATTAGGATTCCATTATTGGTGAATTATCAAAGCGCAGATCGTATTAGCCAGCAAAACATTGATATCACCATGTTAGTCGTACGCATTTCAACATTGAATTCAACTCGTGGCATTGGTATCGCCCAATTTGTTGGCGCGCCTATTGGACCGGAAGAAGGCTCTTAAGATGTTATTAAAATTACTTGCAATAATAGCCGTATTATTAGCAAACATAGCTTTTGCGCAACCTAATGAGCAAGAGCAAAAATTGCTTGCGCAAGTTAAATTTTTGCAATCTCAAGGTGGTAATGAAAGTAACAATGCCAATAACCCAACGGTGAATAAAGTTCGTAATAGTAATCCAATTCGCAAAAGTCAAAGTCAAAGACCATTGCGGCCCACTCGAGGTAGGTTTGGCGATAGAGATTTACCGCCTTTTGAAGCGCCTTATGCAGGTGCTAGTATTCAAGTACCCGCATCACAGCAAGGCATAGACGAAAATGCTTTTAATGCTACTGTACGTAATCTTATACCTATGTCGCCAGAACAAGTGCACCGCTTGCGCCAAATCTATAATGCTTCGCAGTTTGCTGCTGCTGCTCCTGCAGGGATTCCACCAAAGCCTACCGCGACTTCTTTATATGTGAATTTATCTCCTGGTGCGACACCACCGGTTATTAGATTGTCAGAAGGATTTGTGACTTCGTTGGTATTTTTAGATAGTACCGGCGCGCCTTGGCCCATAGAAGCTTATGATATAGGTAACCCACAAGCATTTAATATTGAGTGGGACAAAAAAACTAATGTGATGATGGTGCAGGCTAAAAGTTTATATACTTATGGCAATTTAGCAGTACGCTTAAGAGGTTTAACGACGCCGGTGATGCTAACACTAATACCTGGCCAGAAAGTTGTCGATTATCGGGTGGATATCACCGTGCCTGGATATGGTCCAGATGCTAAGAAACTACCGATTAGAACAGGATTGCCGCCACCAGCTAGTGATGAATTGCTCAAAGTTTTAGACGGGATTGCACCGACAAACGGCAGACGCCTCAAAGTGTCTGATTATGCCGGTGAGGTTTGGGTGACTAAACGTGAAATGTATTTACGTACTAAATATACCTTACTATCACCTGGTTGGTTGGCAACCATGTCAAGTGCTGATGGTACGCATGCTTATGAGTTGCAAAAAACCCCAATGTTACTTATGTCGATTAATGGTGATATTGTCCACGTCAAAGTGGAGGGATTTTAAGCCATGGGAGTGAAGACACAAAATGTAATGAATTTATTTCGAGATTCACGCACGCGAACCATTATGTTGATCACTGCCGCAGTATTGATCATTGGATTAGTCGTTGGAATTTACATGTTGCGTTTTCGTGGCGGTGGCCCGGAAACAGGTGCTAATATTTCAGCGGCACCGGGTGCAATTCGTTCCATTCCTGGTGCTTTTAAACCTTCAGAGCAGTATGCCAAATTACAAGAAGAAGAAAATGTAGAAAAAGCTAAACGCGCGCAACAACAAGGTAGCAGTGCGATTCCTACTATCATCCGCGCGGATCAACCTGGTTCAGGTCAATTAGAAGGCCAACCAACGCAAACTGGCCAAGGATTTACTGGCTTAGGTTTTAAGCGATTGGGAGAAGTAGAGCAAAGACCTTTTACCCCTAAACAATTATTTCTTGATGCACTTAAACGCTCAAATTGTGACGCACAGCAATTACAGAAAGCCAAGGAATTAAATGTCAGTGTAGAAGAGTTACGCCAAGCCGGTTGTAGTGCGCAACAATTACTCCAAGCAGGTTACAACACTGCTGATTTACTCAAAGCTGGCTTTAATGCTTGTGATTTAACTGGGGGTTCTCAAGCGATCGATCCAAAAGCATTAAGAAACGCAGGATATACTGCCGGCGAATTGCGTGGTGTCGGATTTAACGCCTGCCAATTAAAAAAAGCCGGTTATAGTGCCAAAGATTTATGTAACTCAGGCTATACCATACAAGAGCTTAAAGGTGTCGGTTTTACTGATCAGCAAATTCAAGACGCCGGATGTCGACGCATTGCCGCTGCTGGCACAGCCGCTGGAGTTGCCGGCGGGCTACCACCAGGCGTAACCATGCAAGATATTAAAAATAACGGCTGTAGCCCAGAAGCCATTGCTCGAGAACGTGAACAGGGCGTGAGCGCTAAAGCGATTATGAAAGCTGCTGGTTGTAGTTTAAGCCAGTTGCGTGCAGGTGGCTTTACTGCTAAAGAATTAAAAGATGAAGGTTTTAGTGCTAGAGCATTGAAGAATGCCGGTTTTACCCCGAAAGAATTGCTAGACGCTGGTTTTACTCCAAAACAGTTAAAAGATGCCGGTTTTAGCGCCAAGCAATTGCTCGATGCAGGAGCGACTCCAGAGCAATTAAAAGAAGCCGGTTTTACCCCAAAACAATTAAAAGATGCCGGGCTGAATGCCAAGCAATTAAAGCAATTAGGTTTTACTGCTAAAGACTTGGCAGATGCTGGATTTTCGCCTAAGGAGTTAAAAGAAGCCGGTTTTACCCCAGAAGAAATGGCTCAAGCCGGGCTGACACCGCAACAAATCGCTCAAGCTGGGTTTACACCACAGGAACTTGCTGGAACCACTGCAGCGGGCGCAACAGGTGCTGCAGGAGGAACTTCAGCCCAACTTGCTGCAACCCAAGCGCGTCAAGAAGCACAACTGGCGGCACAAGAATTACTTAATGAAATTCAACGCGTACAAACGACGATGCAAACCCAAGCGACACAATTATTTACTGCATGGCAATCACCGACGCAAGCTTATGTCGCTGGCACACCGCCGCGAGAAGGTGCTACAGGTACCGGAGCAGGTGGTGCTACTCCTGGAGCTGCTGGAGAAGCAGGTAATCAAGTTGTGCTCATTAAAGCAGGAACGATATTATATGGTATTGTAGAAACATCGATAAACAGCGATGAACCCGGGCCAGTATTATCAAAAGTGGTTACAGGTAGGTTTAAAGGGGCAAAATTAATTGGCCGTATTCAAACTTATGGTATCCACGGTCAAAAGGTAGCGATTGAATACAATATTATGAACATCCGAGGTTTTGATCGCACCATAGGCATTAACGCGTATGCTATCGATGCTGATACAGCTAGAACGGGTTTATCGAGTTATACCAATAATCGTTATTTACTACGCTATGGTGCGTTATTCGCAGCATCGTTTTTAGAAGGCTACGGCCAAGCATTTTTGCAATCAGGATCGCAAATTGTTAGCACTGCAGCTTCAACAACAGCGATTGGTCCGATGTTAAATCCAACGGCACAGCTATTAGTTGCTTTAGGTAATGTTGGCAATCGATTTGGATCTATACTTGAAAGTCAGGTAGTGAACAGACCTCCCACTGTATATGTTTATTCCGGAACACCAATTGGTATTTTATTTACACAAGATGTTTTGATATCAAAACAATTGCTAGAGCAACAATCAGGGTAATAAATTATGGCTGATGAACAAACACCGCCCACAACAGAAGCAGAGTCAGAAAATGCGCACGATGTCAGTACACATGATGCTGATGAAGAATTTCAATTTACCGATGCACAGACTGAAGATGTGTATGGTAGCGCTGCTGATGAACAAAAAACAAGTGGTATTTCAAGTCAGTTAAACCGCCGTAATTTGCTAATATTGGTCGGTGTTGTTGTAATTGCTTTTGCTTTTTATAAATTACTCGAAGTTTTCTATTTAGATCGGGGTATCGAACCCGCGCAAACACCACCAAAAACAGCAGTTCCAGCTGCTCCAGTGGTTAAATCACCGCCGCCGTCAACACCAAAGCCGACGGTAACGCAACTTCCCAGAGAAAATCTGCAGCAAACACGCTTTAATCAGTCTGTACAACAGAAATTAGGCGACTATGAACAAACTACAGCTAGAAATCAACGTAATATTCAGATATTAGCTCAACAAATGAATGGTATGAATAGTAAAATCAATAACTTACAACAAGGCATGCAAAATATTAATCAAAAATTAAATGCGATTACGGATTTATTAAAAGTCCAGTCGGCAGAGTTGCGGGTTTTGAAACAAAAAACCAGACCAAAACCTAAAGTCAGTCGAGTGAAAAGACCACGCTACACTAGACCAGTGCTTTATGTTAAAGCATTAATCCCCAATCGTGCTTGGTTAGTTGATCCCGACGGTCAAACGTTTACAGTTTCGGTAGGTGATTCAATACCTTATTACGGTCGTATACGTAGAATTTCTGTTGTACAGGGCAGTGTAACGACAAGTTCGGGTGCTATAATTTATTTTAAAGATCAATAATTTTGTTTAATCTGTTAGACTAATGTTATGCCTTATTTAAATACAAAATTATTATTACTTGTGTTTTTATGTACTTTGCTTGTGGGTTGTAGTGGAACGGCGCCAAATGCACAACAAATGCTAATTAATTTGTCCGATTCCTATCCAAACATATGGCGATTGATTACCGCAACCTTGTATGTTTTAGGGTTTTTATTGATTTTTAAGGCATTGTATAATTTGAAAGTTTATGGTGAAGCGCGCACTGCTTTTTCCACGCAATCTAATATGCGTCAGCCTATGATTTGGACTGCGGTGGGGGTGATGATGATTTATTCTCCCACCGCTTTTCAGAGTTTTATGCTAACCAGCTTCGGTGATACGAATATCATGAGTTATCGTGAAATTACTGTCACAGGTTGGGACCCTAATACGCTAAGAGCGTTAGTTGGTTTTATTCAAATTATAGGTCTAATTTCCTTTTTTCGAGGATTAGTATTATTAAGCAAATTAGCTGAAAATACGGGACAGCAAGGAAGTCTACCAAAATCATTGTTTCATCTGGCTGGTGGCGTTTTAGCTATCAATATAGTTGGAACAATAAAGGTATTACAAAATACGTTAGGTTTTAGTTAACTGATAATTGATGGGGAGAACTATCTAATGAATACACGTGCGAGTGTTTCAAAAACTAAAAAGCATTCATATTGGTGGCTTATACTTGCGGCATTAGCCATGGCTTGTTTTTATGCAGGTTATGCACACGCTGCCGCGCAGGATCTAGGTCAAGTAGCGCAAAACGTGACTCGGACCCTGGATAGTGTCGCCAAGTTAATCACTGCCGGTTCTTACGTTGCGGGGTTTGGTTTTGCTATCGGTGCTATCTTAAAATTTAAAGCGCATAAGGACAATCCCACGCAGATTCCAGTGGGTACGCCAATTGCTTTGATTTTTATTGCTGCAGCATTGATATTTCTACCTAGCATCTTCGGAGTGACCGGTAAGACCTTATTTGGCGCAGGTTCTGAAGTCGGTGGTGTGAGTGGTGTCACCACCTTTGGTAATTAATTTTTGAAAATGTATCCACTTAAACTACGCATTCAAACTAACGCATGGCAATTATTTGCCATGCGTCGGAGTAATAAGGCGTTTGCAGAGTTTAGTAAAAAAGTTTTTCAGCGCGATGATTATACTTGCCAGTTTTGTGGTTTTCAGGCAAAAGAGTATCAAGAAATCATCAATAAAGATCATAATTATCGCAACAATAAGCTATCCAATATGGTAACTGCATGCTGCCTATGTACACAGTGTTTTTTTCTCAATGCTGTTGGCGTTAGTTATGGTGGTGGTGCTTTGATTCACTTGGATGAAATGAGTCAAAGTGATTTAAACAGCTTATGTCATGTCTTATTTTGTGCGATTAGTAACGATACTGGCTATAAAGATATTTCCCAAAACACTTACCGGACTTTGAAATTAAGGTCTCAAGCGATTGAAGAAGAATTTGGTGAAGGAACAAGTGACCCAGCCATCTTTTCACAGTTATATTTGGAAACTAGTCATAACTCCAAACAACAAGCAGATGAATTACTGACAAAAATGCGCTTATTGCCGTCCCGCGCACGCTTTCGTACGCAAATAGAGCATTGGGCAAATGTGGCATTAGAAGAAATGTCAGAGGAAGAAATGCATGGCTAGCTTTATCGATCCTATTTTAGATTCTGTCGATTCCTTCTTAGCCTGGCTGAGCTCTTCTTTAAAACAAACCACTGAATCTTACTGCGAAATTGAAACGGCAGATAGTCCAACGACATTGGTATCTCATGATGGCTCACTGATATCGATCATACGCATTATCGGTGTGACGAACTTATTGGGTACGGAAGAATTTAAACGCTTACGCGAACGTCTGACCATCTCTTTACAAACAGCCATGTCGCAACCAGGCCATGCGCTACAAGTTTATTTTAATTACGATATGCAAGCGGTAGTCAAGCGTATCGAACGTATTCTCGAACCAGCGAGACAAACGGCAAAAAGATTACATCTAGATTTAGAGGATGTTTTTAATGAGCGAGTAAATTATTTATCTAAATTCTGCGCTTATGAGAGTGTTCATTTCGTCTTATGGACTAAGCCGACGATTATGAAAAAGGATGAACTCAAACGTGCATTGAAGCAAAAACAACAAATTATAAAAGACAACAAAATCCCACCATTCCGCTTGACACAAAATGTGGTTGCACCGATAGGCGAACTGCGTAATGCCCATGATGCTTTTGTTCGCGGTACTATCACCGATCTGGAAACATTAAATATTGCTACCCGCCTGTTAAAAGTCCACGATGCCGTGCGCGCCATGCGTAATTCTGTCGATCCAGATTTTACTGGCTTTGATTGGGAGCCACAATTACCTGGCGATAAAATTTATGTCAAAGATTATAAAAAAACTAAAGGTGATTTATCTGATGTATTATGGCCGTCATTAGCGAAACAAATTATGCCACGTGATGCCGAGAATTTAGATTTACGCACGGTTAGAATCGGTGATAGAGTTTATGCGACAGTGTTCATTGATTTATTTCCTAAAGAAATTAAGACTTTTATTAATTTATTTTCACGTGTGCTGGCAGCAAAAATTCCTTGGCGTATCTCTTTTGCAATGGAAAGTGACGGTATTAGCGCATTAAAATTTAAATCTTTGTTAAGTTCTATCTTGAGCTTTAGCTCGAGTCAAAATCGTTTAATAAGTGACGCCAGTAATTTGCTTAAATACATCAATTTAACCACCGACAACGCAGTAGTTAAATTAAAAGTTGCTGCATGTACTTGGGCACCTGATGGCAATATTAATTTGCTGCGTACGCGGGCTTCTGAATTAGCAAAAGCGATAGAAGGCTGGGGTGGTTGTGACGTCTCGGAAATTTGTGGGGATGCTTTTGCTGGTATCGTATCAACGATGCTGGGTGTATCGTCAGAAAATGTCGCGGCGACATCGGTGGCGCCATTGTCAGATGTGATGTACATGTTGCCGATTACTCGACCGGCATCACCATGGAGTAAAGGGGCGCAATTATTTCGAACCCCAGATGGTAAACCTTGGCCATATCAACCTGGCTCATCAGAACAAACGACTTACATCGATTTATTTTATGCGCGTCCAGGTTCAGGTAAATCGGTATTATCTAACACGATCAATTTAGCTTTATGTTTATCCGCTGGCATGCAACGGCTACCACGCATCGCCATTATTGATATTGGCCCATCGTCTAGTGGCTTAATTTCCTTGTTAAAAGAAGCATTACCACAGAACCAGCGCCATTTGGCTGCTTATCATCGGTTACGTATGACACCTGATTATTCAATCAATCCGTTCGATAATCAATTAGGTAATCGTTTCCCAACGCCAGAAGAACGCGCATTTTTAGTTAATTTCCTTACCTTGTTAGCCACACCTGTAGGTTCGGAAAAACCCTATGATGGTGTGCCTGGATTAGCCGGTATGGTGGTTGATGAGCTATATAAAGCTTTAGCTGATGACGGCAAGCCGTATAATTATACCACTGGAATCGAACCGCTAATCGATGGTATTTTAGAAGAAATTGGCTTTGTTAAAGACCAACGCACGACTTGGTGGGAAGTCACTGATGCTTTGTTCCTAGCGGGTTTTATTCACGAAGCCCATCTAGCGCAGCGTTACTCTATGCCATTGCTGGCTGATTGCGCTTCTATTTGTCGTAGCCAACCGATTGAAGATTTGTATGGCAAAATTATCACGCCAACGGGTGAAAACCTAATAAATGCGTTCTCACGCATGATTTCTAGCGCAGTACGCGAATATCCGATTTTATCGCGAGTGACTGCATTTGATCTCGGTGATGCGCGTGTCGTTGCGTTAGATTTGGATGAAGTCGCGAAAAGTGGTGGTGATGCTGCGAATCGGCAAACTGCCGTGATGTATATGTTGGCGCGATATGTTCTGGCGCGGCATTACTATCTGAATGAAGCGAATTTAGAAGATATGCCTGAACGTTATAAGGATTATCATAGGAAACGCATTGCAGAAATTCGTGAAGATCCAAAACGCTTAGTTTATGATGAATTCCATCGCACAGCAAAATCTGATGCAGTACGTGAGCAAGTTATTGTCGATATGCGCGAAGGCAGAAAATGGAAAGTTCAAGTCGCACTGGCTTCGCAATCGATCGATGACTTTGATCCTGTCATGATAGAATTTGCGACATCAATTTATATTTTAGATGCAGGACCAGCCCAATCAGTTAACAAAACCACAGAAATATTTGGTTTAACGCCAACGGCACGTACCGCATTAACCACGCGCGTGCATGGACCACGACCAGGGGGAGCGACGTTCCTTGCACAATATGCAACAAAGTATGGTTTGAATACTCAATTATTAACGGCAACTTTAGGACCAGTTGAATTATGGGCTTTTAGTACGACACCTGAGGACGCGCAGTTACGTAATAAGCTTTATAAACGTCTTGGGCCGAAAGAAACCCGACGTGTACTGGCTAATTTGTTCCCTTCAGGTTCAGTGAAAAAAGTCATTGAAGCACGTTTAAATGCTTTACGTGAAGAAACTGGATTGATCGAAGAAACTGCATCAACCAGCATTGCCGATCAGTTACTGGAAGAAATCCTCGAAGCTTACGCCAAAAACCCCAATGTAAAAAGCTTACCACTCAAAGAAGCCAATCCGATTAATATCTAATTAAAATAGGAGTTAATTATAATGCAACAACAAAAAATTGTATTCATCACCGGTGCCTCTAGTGGTATTGGTTATGCTTGTGCGCACGAATATGCGAAACACGGCTATCAAATTATTTTAGCGGCAAGAAGGGTGGAAAAATTACAGAATTTAGCCCAAGAGCTAGCGCAACAATATCAAACTGAATCGCATATTTTAGAATTAGATGTGAGTCAACGTCAGGCAACACTAAATAAAATTGCCGAATTGCCGCAGGCTTGGCAGGCCATAGACGTATTAATTAATAATGCCGGCTTGGCACGTGGTTTTGCTGCATTACAAAAGGGTAGTTTGGATGATTGGGATGAGATGATAGATACTAACCTCAAAGGTTTACTTTATGTCACTAAAGCGATTTTACCTGGCATGGTGCAACGTAATGTTGGTTATGTTGTTAATATCGGTTCAATAGCTGGACATGAGTGCTACCCCAATGGTAATGTCTACGCGGCAACCAAACATGCAGTGGCAGCTTTAAGCAAAAGTATGCGCATGGATCTATTAGGTACCCAAGTGCGAGTGTCTGCGGTCGATCCTGGTATGTTAAATACTGAGTTTAGTCAGGTGCGGTTTCATGGTGATAAAGCGCGTGCGGATCAAGTTTACCATGGCATTACGCCTTTAGATGCAGCCGATGTAGCTGATGCAGTATATTACTGCACTTCACGTCCACAGCATGTGACAATCGAAGATTTAGTGATCATGCCAACGCAACAAGCTTCTGCTACTTTGGCGCACCGTGAAAATTAACGAATAGTTTAGAAAACTTCTTCACCATTATTGGCGTTGATGCCTTGTAAACCGATATCATTATCGCCAGCATTGTTGTCTGCATCGCTGACAGCGGATTGAGCAGCAGCGTTATTGGCATTTTGGATATTTAGATCATCAAAGCCAAATAATTGGCCATTAAACATGAAATTTTCTACATTGGTGAAAGTGTCAGTTCCGCATCGGCCTGCGACGTTATCAACGATTTGATATAAATTATCGCTGATTTGCGTAATGGTGTACTCATTGATGTTACCAGCGTACATAGCCAGGTCGTTTCCAGCACCACCATCGATATGATCATCACCTTGGCCGCCAGCAATTGTATCATCCCCCTCTCCAGCAAAAATTCTATCGTTGCCAGAGCCACCTTTAAGTACATCATCGCCAGTGCCACCAAATAACTCATCGTTGCCGCTATCACCGTTAATAACGTCATCACCGGCATCACCAAATAAGTCATCGTCGCCGCTACCGCCAAAAAGCTCATCATCGCCGGCATCACCATTTAACACATCATCGCCGGCACCGCCGAATAAACTATCGTCACCCTCGCCGCCGGATAATCGGTCATTAAAACTTACGGTTGGATTGACTGGATTGTTAGGAGAATCATCCGAAGGGGGAGGGGCGCCGGTGGGGCATCCTGCTGCGTTGAGACCATTAAAATCGTTGCCATTAGTGTCTGAACTGACTGCAACTGCTGGCGCTGCAACTGCATCAGCAGACATGCCATTATCGCCATCACCGATAAGCACATCATCGCCATCACCACCTTCTAGTACATCATCGCCATCGCCACCTTGTAAAACATCATCTCCAGCTTCGCCTTTAAGTACGTCGTTGCCAGCACCACCAAAGAGTTCATCTGCTTCAGAGCCGCCAAATAAGTTATCATTGCCTTCATTGCCTTGCAATATGTCGCTATCTACTCCACCTAACAGGGTATCATTTCCTGCATTACCAAACAGAGTGTCTTGATTATCTCCTAGCGTTGGATTGTCGCTAGCTTGGTCGCCGATTAAAATATCGTTACCGTCTCCACCAAAAGCGATATCATTGCCGCTGCCAGTATACACAGTATCATTGCCAGCATCAGCTTCGATGTTATCATCACCCGCATCAGCAAAGATGATATCATCACCACCAAATGCGCGTATTTCGTCTGCTTCAATTGTGCCGTTTAGGGTATCGAATTCAGAAGTACCATTGATATTAGCCATGAATTTTACCTCACTTTACAGTAATTACTAGCTATGGGTTTAATCCAAAGGGGGATTGTACTGATCTTCCTGGGGGGGATTTTAGAATAAATTATAGATATACTTATATTTCATTATAGCCAATAAACTATAGATCTGTATGTTTTTTCATAAAAAAGTACGGGTTTTTGTTGAGTCACACTTTGCGCGTATTGGCTGGGTTGTTTACTGTATAACGCATTGAATAAATGCGAATTTTTTTGTTCAGTTCATGATGACTAGTCGCGTTATAGCAAATCGATTCACCGTTGCGTAGGTTGGCTTGAGCATCGCCAAGTCCAAAAACCTTAAAGCATTGTAATTTACAGTCAACTAAACACAAATAACAATATCCAGTATAATAAAGCCCATCATCAATTGTATTTAAAGGAATAACAAGTCCAATGTTAGATAATCTTGTGCAACAGCCTAAGCTTGCAGATCGCATAGAAACTAAAGCGAGGCAATTACAACGAAACGGATTATTCCAACTATTTCAAGCAGATAAATCTCGATTTGAACGATTTAAATTTGACTTAGATGCGTTAACTATCGACTTATCTAAACATTTTATTGATACGGAATCAGTTAACTTACTCACAGATTTTGCCAAGCAAAAACAGCTAGAAAAAAAAATAAAATCTTTATTTACCGGTGAGCTTGTTAATCAGAGTGAGCAGCGCGCAGCTTTGCATATTGCTTTAAGAGATGTGACACATGTTTATCCTTATGAGGTAGCGATTCATCAACAAGTACAAGGTGAATTACAGCAAATGCGCGAGTTTAGCCAAGCTTTCGACCAAGGTAAAATTACAGGTTATGATGATCAATCGATTGAGAATATTATCCACATTGGTATTGGTGGTTCGGAGTTAGGGCCAAAATTATTGTATGAGGTCATTAAAACCGAAAACCATAGAACAAAAGTCCATTTTGTCTCTGGTGTTGATGAGGATGCCTTACAAAGCCTATTAAAGCGAATCAATCCCGCAACAACACTTTGTTGTATTGCTTCAAAAAGTTTTACTACGGAAGAAACCTTATTAAATGCTGTTGTGATAAAAGATTGGTTACAACAAAATGCAGGTGATTTAAATTGGCAATCACAATTGGTTGGTATTTCTGCAAATCCCGCCGCAATGACAGAATTTGGAATTGCGGAAAATCGACAATTTTTTATTTGGGATTGGGTTGGTGGACGTTATTCCATTTGGTCAGCGATTAGCTTATCTGTCGTTCTCGCTTGTGGCTACCAACAATTTTATGAATTTTTGCAGGGGGCGGCATTAGTAGATAAGCATTTTTATACGACGACGATGGAAAAAAACTTGCCGGTCTTACTCGCTTTTCTAAATTATAATTATACCCAATTTTTTCATGCACAAACGCAAATGTTGGCAGTCTATCACGAAAAATTAAAATATCTACCTGGGTATTTACAACAATTATTCATGGAAAGTTTAGGTAAACAAGTGGATATGCAAGGCAAGCGTTTGCAAAAACCAACGGGCCAGATTGTTTGGGGTGGATTAGGTTGTAATGGTCAGCATGCGTATTATCAAATGCTACATCAAGGTCAACACTTTATTCCGGTTGATTTTTTTGTTATGGCTGCAGATTCTGTGGCAAACTCAGCCCATGAACAACATAATTTTACTAACGCATTAGCACAAGCTAGGGCCTTAATGTTAGGAAAATCAGCCGAAGATAACACTAAATATTATCCAGGCAATCAGCCTTCAACCACTATTTTGTTTGCAAAGTTAGATGCAAAAACTTTAGGCTTATTAATAGCTTTATACGAGCATATTATTTACGTACAAAGCGTATTTTTAAATATTAATCCGTTCGACCAATTTGGCGTTGAATTAGGAAAAAATATTTCTGCAACAATTAAGCAAGCTTTGTTGTCGGGCAATTACGATGAATTAGATCAGTCAACAGCTGGTTTAATTCAAGGTGTCAATAGTCCTTAACTAAAGCGGTTTTAGTCACACATTATTTTGTTGCGACTCGTTGTATTGCTTTTCCGCCTTGTTGTACATCTTTACCTACACCTTGAACGGTATTACAAGCAGATAATGAGAGTAATGCAACAAGTAGGGTAACAACACCGATCATCTTTTTCATTATTAACTCCAAACATCATTATTGTTTACATACTTTTTATTATAGTGGTAATCAGTTGTTTTGTCCTGCTTTTATAGAAGGAAAAATTAATTAACTTACAAACAGTTAAGCAAACACAGCGATTGCCCCCTATAATTTAATTAGGCGAATGATGCACGCGATCAAGTGGCAGGAGGAAAGTGTAATGTCAAAAACCTGGATAATTATCGCAAATTCAAGCAAAGCAATTATTTATGAAACCCACCTCACAAAACTCTTTATTCCCAACGGACACGATGAAACAAATTTAAAATTAATTGCTAATTTTTCCCATGCAGCAAGTCGGAAGAAAGCCAGCGAGTTAATTAGTGATAGAGCAGGGCGTTATCAGTTTGGTACTAAGGGGCATGGGGCATATCAGCAAGCTACGGATCCGAAATATCACCAAGCCGAGCTCTTTGCCCGTGAACTTGTGAATATTCTTAATACTGGACGCAACAATGCGGCTTATGATTATTTAATTATTGTCGCCAATCCGCCGTTTCAAGGATTGTTGAATAAATATTTACAGCAGCATAATGATTTAATTCGTATGGTTTCACAACGCATTGAAAAAGATTATACTCAATTGCAAGGCCGCCAATTAGTCGCGCAATTGAGAGATCATTTATGATAAAGAAGCAAACGGAATTTGTCATTCAAACTACAGGAAGAAGTCTCACAGATATTACTCCAAAAGTTAAAGAGATTGTTACAGATTGTCGTCTCGATATCGGCATCTGCCATATTTTCATTAAACATACTAGTGCTTCGCTAATTGTTACTGAAAATGCAGATCTAGACGTTAAATTAGACTTAGAAGATTACTTTAAGCGTCTAGTGCTCGATGGTGATAAGCATTATCGTCATCGCGCTGAAGGCGATGACGATATGGCTTCGCATATTCGCAGCGTGCTGACACAGACTAATCTAGCGATTCCGATAAGCGAGAAACAGCTAAATTTAGGCTCTTGGCAAGGTATTTATTTGTGGGAACATCGTTATTGCGGTTATAGCCGCCACGTTGTTGTTACTGTAGCAGCTTGATAGCGCTATGTTTGGAACTGTCATTTCATGAAAGTGGGGTTGATGCGTAATTAATCCAGAACTGTCCCCCTCTTTTTTCAAAAGAGGGGTTAGGGGAGATTTGTCAATATAAGGATGAAAAGTTCGTACTTATGCAATAAAAAATCCCTCCTGACCTCCCTTTTAAAAAAGGGAGGGACGTAGATTTTTGCACCAAAAACCATCAAACCCAACATGAATTGAAGCTACAACACACAGTATTCTTAGCCGATGTGCAGCGTAGCCCAACAAATTAAAGTCAATAAAGCCTTGATTACAACTTATTCATTCAAGATTTGATGCAAACCATTAAAAATCAGTTCATTAAATTGTTTCTGGTCAGAGTACAGTGCGGCAAAACAACGAGTTATTTCGCTATAAATTTAATTTATATAAAAATTGTTCAATTAGTTAAGA
>JBCDIY010000005.1:0-17606 GCA_038748435.1 Pseudomonadota bacterium
ATCTATGAAATAGTGAGTTTTTTCATACAATCCATCCTTGGCGCCGACCTGGATTCCGGACATTTTTTGCCCTCCATGGCAAAAAATTCCGGAATGACAAGAACAAATTGGTTATTTTTTGATTTACGCAACAACGCCTTTGAAAAAAGGGGGGGATGGTTATGTATTGATTTACGCAACAACGCTTTTGGAAAAAGGGGGAGATGGTTTTACGATGAATTACGCAACAACGCCTTTGGAAAAGGGGGGGATGATTCCGGAATGAATTACACAACAACGCCTTTGAAAAAAGGGAGGGAATGACAATGATAGATCACCCCACCCAAGACCTTGCATTATAAAATAATTGCATCCACGGGCTTTGTTCTCCTAAATCTTTCCGGCACCAGGAAAATTGTGCTGCCCTAAAGGTGCGTTCGGGATGCGGCATCATGATGGTAATGCGCCCATCAGTATTGGTGAAAGCCGCTACGCCTGCTGGACTTCCATTGGGATTAAAAGGATAGCGTTGGCTGACAGTGCCGTGATAATCGATATATTGCATGATAACTTGCTGGTTTTGTTGCAATGCCTGCAATTGATTCTCTGCTTGCCATTGGGCTTGGCCTTCGGCATGTGAAACCACCACCGGCAAATGTGCCCCTACCATACCACTAAAAAATAATGACGGACTTTGTGCAATGTGCACATTGACTAAACGCGCTTCAAATTGTTCCGAGCGATTGCGGATGAATTCAGGCCAATAATCTGCCCCAGGAATAATTGCTTTTAATTGTGCGAACATTTGACAGCCATTGCAAACCCCTAAAGCAAATTTAGTTTTATCGGCAAAAAATTTGGCAAAATCGTCAGCAATATTAGCGTTATACAAAATTGTATTGGCCCAACCGCGCCCAGCACCTAAAACATCACCATATGAGAATCCACCACAAGCAACGATACCGACAAAATCATTGATTTTTATTGCTGAAGATAGTAAATCCGTCATGTGTACATCAACGGCTTCAAACCCAGCCAGGGTAAATGCAGCCGCCATTTCTCTATGGCCATTGACACCTTGCTCACGTAAAATCGCAACTTTTGGTTTTGCACTGGTATTTATGTTTGCTGATTGAGTGATTGTATAGTCAAAGTTACAAATTAAGCCTGCGCCTTGATCTTGAGTGATATTTTCATATTCTTCATCGGCACAATCTGGGTTATCACGCAAGCGTTGCATGTGATAACTGGTACTGCTCCAAAGTTGTTGTAATTCAGCACGCCCTGCTTCATATAGACAATTATCATTATGATAAATACGAATTTGATCAGAATGATTGATGCGGGCGATAACTTTTACATGATCGCTAAGTTGTGATTGCTTAGCCAGTTGTTTAACTTTGTCTAGATCCGTTTGTTTAATTTGTACAACCACGCCTATCTCTTCGCTAAACAATTGTGCTATGGCATTTTCTGTCAATAAAATATCTAAGCCACAGTGGCTTGCAAATGCCATTTCACATAAGGTAGTAAATACTCCACCATCGGAACGATCGTGATAAGCATGAATTAATTGTTGCTGCTTTAACACTTTAAGCAAGTTAAATAATTGCCGCAGGGTTTCTGCATCGATATCAGCTGTTTGTTCACCTAATTGTTGAAAAACTTGCGCTAAGGCACTGCCAGCCATACGATTTTTATTTTCACCACCATCGATTAAAACGAGCACACTGGGTTCAATGTCTAAATTCAATTGTGGTGTAATACTGTTGCGAATATCACCGACACTTGCGAATGCCGTGATGTTTAGCGATAACGGCGCAGCGACAGTTTTGCTTTGCTGTTGGTCTTGCCATGACATTCGCATCGACAAAGAATCTTTACCCACTGGTATATTAATACCTAATGCTGGACAAAATTCTAATCCAATCGCTTTAACTGCAGCATATAACTTGGCATCTTCATCAGCGAAACCACACGCTGCCATCCAATTTGCCGATAATTTAATATCAGATAAGCTTTGCACATCTGCACTAAAAAGATTGGTTAACGCTTCAGCAACACTCAGCCGCGCCGCTGCTTGTGGATTCATCAAAGCGACTAGCGGTCTCTCTCCCATCGCCATCGCATCACCCGCATAAGTTAAATAACTTTTTGCCACCACGGCGCAATCAGCGACTGGCACTTGCCAAGGACCTACCATTTGATCACGGCAGGTTAATCCCCCCACATTTCTATCACCAATCGTGATCAAAAACTGTTTGCTAGCAACACTGGGTAATTGTAAAACGCGGTTAATCGCTTGCGTTAAATCCAATTGTTCATAAGCGAATGGTTTAAAAGCTTGGTTTTGAGTTTTCACTTCACGCTGCATTTTCGGCGGATTGCCGAAAATAACTTGCAATGGGATATCTATAGGATAATTATTATTTTCACTATCGAATACACGTAAATCTTCCGCTTGCGTCACTTCACCAACAACCGCAATAGGGCAACGTTCACGCTTAGCCACATCGAGTAAAATATCAACTGCATCAGCCGCTACGGCTAACACATAGCGTTCTTGTGATTCGTTGCACCAAATTTCCAACGGCGACATGTGTGGCTCAGCATTGGGTATTGCCCGTAAATCTATTTCGCCACCACGATCACTATCGGCCAGCAATTCTGGAATGGCATTGGCGAGTCCGCCAGCACCGACATCATGAATTGATAAAATAGGATTGTGCTCAGCCAACTTGCTGCAATAAGTGATCACTGCTTGAGCGCGGCGTTGCATTTCCGGATTACTGCGTTGCACTGAGGCAAAATCTAAGTGTTGCTTTTGTTCACCACTGGCAATCGACGAAGCAGCGCCTCCACCAAGGCCAATCAACATCCCTGGCCCACCTAACACAAGCACTTTACTGCCTACGGGTAAGGGTTTTTTATAGACATTGGTTTGTTGAATCGAACCTAAACCGCCAGCTATCATAATGGGTTTGTGGTAACCACGGTATTGCGAGTTACTCTTATCGACTTGATAGGTGAAAGTGCGAAAATAACCGCACAAATTCGGTCGACCAAACTCATTGTTAAATGCTGCTGCACCGATAGGTGCTTCTAGCATAATATCTAAGGCACTCGCCACATGCTCAGGCCGGCCAATATTTAATTCCCAAGGTTGGTTTAATTCTGGCAGATGCAAATCTGCCACAGCATAGCCACTTAATCCTGCACGGCTATAGCCACCACGACCTGTCGCCGCTTCATCACGAATTTCTCCACCTGCGCCAGTTGCAGCCCCAGGGAAAGGTGAAATTGCTGTCGGGTGATTATGTGTTTCTACTTTAATAACCGTATGTAATTGCTCTGTTTTAAAATGATATTTTTTATCGTTATCTAGCATTAACTCGGCTTGTTCTTGACCTTGTAGTACGGCACCATTATCTTTGTATGCGACTAAAGTTTTTGCTGGACTTTGTTTATGTGTGTGTTTGATCATTTGGAACAAAGTCGATGCTTGCGGTTGTCCATCGATATGCCAGTTAGCATTGAATATTTTGTGACGGCAATGTTCAGAATTAGCTTGAGCAAACATCATTAACTCAATGTCGGTTGGATCGCGTTTTAACTGTACATGATAAATGTCCAAAAGATATTCGATTTCTTCGGCATTTAATGCCAAACCTAAATCATGATTGGCAGCAATGAGTGCTTGTTTTCCCAATTGCTTCACTGCAATTGTATTGAGTTTTTTTGCTGTATGTGCTGCAAAAATTTTGTTTAATTGATGCGTATCGTTAGCCATTGATTCAGTCATTGGATCATATAAATATTGATAAGCATTTTCATCGAGTAATGGCTGAAATTGATAAGCAATGCCTTTTTCAACCCGCTTGATTTGTTTTAAGCCAGACAAATGCAAAATATCTGTGGCTTTATTAGACCAAGGTGATATCGTGCCTACTCGTGGGGTAACAAAGACATCAGCTTGTTGCTTAAGGGTTTTATCACGCAGATTTAAGATTATTCTAATTTGTTCAAGAGTATCTGCTGCTAAAGTTTGCTCTGTATCGATTAAATAAAAATCATGCGCTTGAATTGATCGTAGCGGGTACCCTTGGTTGATTAACTTTTGCTTTAATTGCTGTAAGCGGAACGTTGAAAAACTATCTTGGCCATAAAGCATTAACATAAGACATCATGCTCCTTTAACTTAAAGAGACATGATACAGAAATTTTTATCTAAGCTCAAAAGTTAATGGTTAACTTTTATGCATTAATCTAAGCGCCAGATTATAAAAAAATGCTAAAATCACCCCACCGATAAAACCATCGATGAAAGACCAGATAATGCCTAAAACGATACCCGAAAAACTCGGCCCATAACCAATGTAGTATATCGCTAAATCTTCGACCATGGCAGTGCCCCATCCAAACCACCAAGCCATTAACCCCATAAACAATACACTAATACACCACATCGCACCTAGGCCAATGCCTAAACCTACAACGCTAATTCGACTTAGTTGCTTAGCCATGATTACCCTCCTTGTCGACTGCACTTAACCTTATTTAAAGTTTAATTGAAATTTAAAGCGCACGCTCTAAACAAATTGCAAACTATTTGTACTAAAAAAATACCCGTTAAAAAAATTAAAGATCATTTTTAAATATTAAATTGCTTAAAATTAATTTTTCACGTATATTTGTATTAGTAATAATAACTTAGGAGAGTGACATGCGTTCGCTAAATGCATTGGATTGGATCTGCATTATTCTTGTATTCGTTGGGGCGATTAACTGGGGTTTAGTTGGCTTATTCAGCTTCAATTTAGTCAGTGCCATCTTTGGTGATCAAACCATACTAGCCAGAATTGTCTATTTTGTTGTTGCCCTCGCTGGTATCTATCTGATAGTTGCTAGTGGGAAGCTCGGTAGAAAAGAATAAAGTACATCTAAATTTATTCGAATCAAAAACCAAAAAACATCTTGTTTTTTGGTTTTTTTTTGCATGAAATTCTCGCAAGTCTAAACTACACTGATGTTAGTAGCAAATGGAAGTGTGAGAGGTAACATGTTATTTTTTAAAGCAACTCTTATTTCCAGTCTTATTACCCTTTTTTTACTCGGTTTTTATCCTAACCCAAGTGAGGCACGTCCCTACAATAAAGGTTATGGTGGCTATAAAGCAGCTGGCCCAGGATATAAAGCCGGTGGTTATCGCGGTTACTATCGTGGCAATTTAAGAGGGTATTACCGTCCACGTAATGTCGGCCAACGATTTTATCGGCCTTATTACCGTGCACCGGCTTATAATCGATTTTATTATCCGACCAATGCAAGGTATTTTCGTTACCAAGGTAGATATTACCCTTCTTATCAAAGACGATATATTTACTATGGCGCGCGACCTAGATATTATTTCCCGGGATTATTCTCCAACCATCCACGACGTAATTACACTTACAGTATCTATGAACGCAATAGACGCGGGTATTATCCGGTATGGCGCATTAGCAATCCCAGATACTATCAAAGAGGTTACGCGCCTTCTTGTCGTATCTATCGTTTTGGCAGAGTTTATTACGGTCGCTACATTCCTGGCTATGGTTGTCGTTTACCTTAGAGTTAAGATCAATGAATTGACAAATCTCCCCTAACCCCTCTTTTGTAAAAGGCGTTGTTGTGTAAATCAAAAAATGACCTGTCATTCCGGAATTTTTGGATAGGGACATCCAAAAATATCCGGAATCCAGGTCGGTGCCAAGGATGGATTGTACGAAAAAACTCATGTTTGCGTAATTTCTCCTGGATCCCCGCCTTCGCGGGGATGACAGATCCTATTTACGCAACAACGCCGCCTTCGCGGGGATGACAGATCCTATTTACGCAACAACGCCGTTCAAGCCGGGGACAGGCTTCGCGGGGATGACAAGTCCGATTTATGCAACAACGCCGCCTTCGCGGGGATGACAGCTTATTTTATACAACATCATCCTCGAAAAACACCATAAACAGGTCTTGAAACGTTAAGAACCATTAGCTACCTTTGTTTTGTAGCTAACTAACCAATCTAATACCCGCTGAAATTGATCCCGCTCAGCATCTGGATGCGTCAAAATTGAAATGTGATCATAATCGTGCAAATTACTATTAGCTTGACTCAGCAGCAGAAACTCACTGTGCTGATGATTGGATTCTTGCATAAAATCTGTTACATCATTGGCATGGCCCAAAGCAAAGTCTCGACAACCGGTCAGATACAATGCCGGTGGCAATGGATGCTGTTTTACTGCAGCGGCATAATCAAATTGATCTTGTGGATCTCTCCAAGCTTTCGGTCGTACCCAAGCCAGCGTTTGTAAATGATATTTTTTGCTTTCGTTATCGGAACCGATTTTTAATTGTTTTGCCGGTAAATAACCAAAAAGTGCAGCAATCCATTTTGCAAGGTATTTCCAGATGATATCCACCATTATAAAACGGCGCCAATTGTGTACCCGTACACAACGTTTTACCGAAAAATGCACCATCGCTTTGATAGGTTGCATGAGTTTTGGATAACGCGCTAAAGCAGAGTTTAATAGCACCCCGCCCCAAGAATGTGCTATCCAAAAGCTTGGATAATTGCCACTAATGATTTTTATCGCCTCGATAAAAGCTGGAATTTCTTCGGTAATCGCTTCGGTTTGACCATAAGTCGCATGTTTATCGATCAGCGGTTTACTTTTACCTTTACCGCGCAAATCAGCAACAAACACATCATAACCTTGCTTAGCTAAAAATGGCGCCAGACCTTTACCTGAGTTGGAATAAAAGATTTTGCCGTTTTCTATGGCGCCATGCAACATAAAAATCACATCTGCATCGGGAGTGGTATAAAAACGTTGTAGATGTAATTGTTGCTTTGGTGTTAGGTTAAATAGATGGCTTTCAACTTGCAAGTCCAACGGTCTTATTCCTTATTAAAGCTAGCTAGGTTTCATTCTAGCAATCGCTTCAGTTTAAATACAAATTAATCGAAAAAATTATACGAACCGAAAAATAAGGCGTACAATAAAGCTATATGAGTCAAATTGAGAGCCACCATGTATACGATTGCTTTACTTGCTACCGGAGATGAATTAACCAATGGTGACATACTCAATACTAATGGCCAGACCTTGGCACAACAATTGAGTTCACAAGGATTTAACGTCGGTCAGCATTGTGTGGTGAACGATGATGAAACTGAGATCGTCACGGCAATCCACTATTTAATTCAGCACCACGATGTAATTATCATGACCGGCGGATTAGGCCCGACTTCTGATGATCGCACACGGTTCGCACTAGCGAATGCGCTCGGCACTGAATTAATATTTAATGAAGCGACATTTCAACATATTCAACAACGGCTGGCGAAATTTAACTTATCCACAAATAAAAGCCGCGAACAACAAGCCTTTTTTCCTCAAGGTGCACAGATCATTGAAAATCCTAACGGGACTGCCTGCGGCTGTTACATTAGGCAAAAACAAAAACATTATTTCATGCTGCCTGGCCCACCGTTTGAATGTATCCCGATGTTTAAGCAATTCGTTTTGCCAAAACTGCTTAAACTACAACCCAAACCGAATAAAATCATTCGTAAATGGCAGCTTTTCGGCGTGCCTGAAGGCACTATGGCAGCTAAATTAGACAAATTATTTAAATCAGACCAATGCATGACGGGTTATCGGTGGCATTATCCCTATCTGGAATTCAAATTGATTTATCAAGCAGAATTTGATGCAACGAATTTAATTAAACAAGTCGAAAAAGCGATTGCACCGCATATCATTTGCGCTGCCAATACATCGGCTTCACAAATGCTTTGTGAAACCTTAGAAACATTCAATGGTTTTATTCAGATTCAAGATTTTGCTACTAAAGGTTTACTTGAATATACTCTCACCCACCCGAATACTACCACTAAAATTAACTTTCAAGAGGCTGATTCAAACGCAGATATTACTGTTTGTTTACAAGGATTAAACGAAGTTTGGCAGCCTGATATTAAAAATCAATATACTTCACTAGAAATTGAAATTAAATCTGCACAAGATAGTTTAACCGAGAACATCGATATCCCCTTTCGTTCACGCCAAGTGGTGATTTATGCCATTGAATATTTTTCTTATCAATTGCGCCGGTTTATTGAGAAGGCTGCAAATTCATTAATCCAAAAATAAATCCTGGATAAGTTTATCTGAGTCATTCAACGCATATTTAGCAAAATCAGTTACACCTTGCTGGCGTAAAAAATCTTCATCGATAAAAAAGTTGCCAGTATTTAACTCGCTGTCTGAAAGCAAAATTTCGTAGGCGGCATCTGCCATTATTTCAGGTGAACGACTCGCTTGCATGACTTCCTTGGGAAAATGCACCGCAATCGCTGCTGTAGCGATACTTGTTTTAGGCCACAGAGAATTCACAGCAATTTTTTTGGCTTTTAATTCCTCTGCCATGCCGAGCGTACACATGCTCATACCATATTTTGACATCGTATAAGCAACATGGTCTTTGAACCATTTAGCTTTCATATTTAGCGGCGGCGCTAAATTAAGAATATGTGGATTTTTAGCTTGGGCTAAATGTGGAATACAAGCTTGTGAGCAAGCAAACGTCGCCCGCACATTCACGGCAAACATTAGATCAAAACGCTTCATCGGTGTTTCTAACGTAGGCGTTAAACTAATGGCACTGGCATTATTAACGAGTATATCCAATTGGCCAAAAGTCTCTATGGTTTTTTCCACGGCTTGGGCAATGGCTTGATCGTCACGCACATCCAACTGAATTGGTAGTGCTTTGCCACCTGCTGCTTCCACTGCTTTTGCAACACTCATGATGGTTCCTGGTAATTTTGGATGGGGATCTTTGGTTTTACCTGTAATAACCATATTTGCCCCTTCTTTTGCACAACGTAAAGCAATCGCTTCACCAATACCACGGGTTGCACCGGTAATAAAAATTGTTTTGCCTTTTAAGCTCATAAGTTATGCTCCTTTAAATTCTGCTTTGGTTTTGTTGATAAATGCTTTGACACCAATTTTAAAATCTTCGCTAGCCACCGATTTGGTAAACATATCTTCTTCCATATCGAGTTGCTGGGTTAAATCATGCGCTAAACTTTGATTGAGCAATTGCTTTACTCTGGCAAATGCCAAACTTGGCCCAGCCATTAGTTGTTGTGCCAATTTGCTGGTTTGCGCCGCTAACTCAGTTTCTGCCACAGCGAAGTTAACTAAACCATAAGTTCGCGCTTGTTCAGTATTAATGACACCAGAAAGCAAAGCCAACTCAAAAGCTTTTTTCATGCCAACGATTCTTGGCAAAAAATATGTCGCTCCGCCATCGGCTGTAGTACCCAGTTTAGTATAAGCTAAGGTAAATTTAGTATTCTCTGCCGCGACGACTAAATCACTGGCTAACATAAAACTTAAACCGACACCGGCAACAGAGCCATGCACACTAGCAACGACAATCTGTGGCATAGCACGAAAAGTTTCAATACTTTGATGTACCGTTTCGATTAATGGTCTAACGCCAGTTTCTAACGTATCTAGGTTTTCATAAAAAAACTGGACATCCCCACCAGCCATAAATAATTTGCCTTCACCTTTGAGGATAACAACTTTAATATTTGGGTTGTTTTGTAGCTTAGATGTACAATCTGCCAACTCATCTGCCATGGTTTTATTTAACGCATTCATTTGTTCAGGACGAGCAAACGCGATGGTTGCAATGGCATCTGCTTCACTATAATTTAATGTCTGATACATAAATTCTCCTATGTCAATTGCGTCCAAGCTTGCTGACCCGCATGAATCGTTTTGACTTGTGTATCACATGAATTCACTTGGCGCATAGGTATAGCATAAATCGCTTGGAGAACTAGATGCAAGTTTTTCCGTTTCGTCAACATACGCACGTTAATGCGATAAAATACTGAACCGGTGTTAGTTTTTGTGATATGAACACACGGCTGTGCAGATAATTTCTCTATAACAACTTGCGCGAGTGCATTTGAAAAATTTTTAATCATGGCATGCTGTTGCCACCAGGCAGAAGAGACTGTTTTTAGATTGACATTAAGTTTTTGATATATCACCCAGCGACTTACATTTTTCGTTAAGTCTGTTGCCACTGAAACCAGCGTGGCTTGTGCCTGATTAAAAAGTTGTGTTTGTATTTTCGCGTAATTCATTTGTTTGTTATTTAAAATAATTTGTTTAAATAAAAACATAAAAATCATGGATAATAATAATAAATAAATCATCACTGTGAGTAAAAGAAATCCGTTTGAATATATATTACTACGTGGTTTGAATTCGGTTTTGTAAAACAACATAACCATCCCACTCCTTTTTAATTGGTTTTTTTATTTTATCTGGATATGCTTTCGATAAACTACTATCGCTTGTTAAAGTTATTCTGATCAATACACTCACAACTTTCTGCCAATTATGAATCTGCTGCACTGATTTATATTCAATACCACCATTACTTTTTATTCCATAAGATAAATTCAAAGTATCTATCCCTTGCTCTAATTCGGTTGGATTATTCGGCTTTAATAAATTTTTTTGATATAAGGCTTTAATATAATCTCCATTGCTATCTTTACGTTGTGTAGCACCGACATAAAATAAATAAGCATGCACTGGATGGATTTCACTTAATTTTGGATAAGTAGCGTTTAATCGATGGTTTAGCAAAATTGTATATGACGCTGCATAACGCTGAATCGATTCTATACGTGCTATCTCATTTTGTTGACAGTCACTTATGAGTATCCATTGGTTAGGCTGTAAATCTAAATTTTTGCTTACCACAAGCGTATCTGTTTCACCAGCAGGTTGTAAAAGCCTTGCGTAAGTCACATCGGCAGATTCAACGATAAAACTATCCGTACTTAATAAAGGTAAATTCGCTGCTGATAAAAATCTTTTTGCTTGATTTGGTGTTAAACCTTTAAAAGCGAATTGATTATTAATAAGCGAATTACCTTTATCAATTTGATTAATACATCCCCAATACGATGCTGTTTGAATATTTTTTTTCAATAATTGCAAACTTATCTGCGCTTTTTTTTGGATGTTTAACAAACTAAGATTATATTTCCAGCCTACTTTCAGATTAATAAACACAGAAACCAATATTAATAACAGAAATACGCTTAAAGCAGCGGCAACACTTAGTTCAACTAAGCTAGCTCCAAATTGTTTCTTTAATGAGTATTTAATTAAAGATTTAATTGCGTTGTGCTGATTTTCCATTGCTTTTTATATTTATCGTACCATTTTAATGTAATTTTGTTGCCTAAAAGCTCGCCTTGCCCTTGCGGCAGCAATCTTCGATTCGTTGAATTCCACTGTTGTAATTCAAAATTGCTAAATTTAGCATCTACACGTAAACGTGCCTCTATGGAATTGAGTTGTTCTAGCGCAATACTGTTGTAATATAAAACATAGGTTTTGTTGAGATAGTTGATTTGCAATTTCGCTAAGGCGAGTAAACCAAATGAGAATATGGATAAAGTGACGATGACTTCGACTAAAGTAATACCACCTTGTTTATTATTATTTTCCATGATTGTAATTTTTATTATTATTTTTGTTTTTCCACAATAACATTACCTACAGAATAACCTGCACCGAAGGAACAAATCAAGCCTAAAGTGTTTTTGGGTAAGTCTTGATGAAATTTATGAAATACTATAATTGATCCGGCAGAGCTGGTATTGGCATATTCTTCTAAAATACTCGGTACTTTTTCCTCACTATATTCTTCACCTAATAATTTTTGGCCTATCATATGATTCATATGATAATTTGCTTGATGCAACCAAAAGCGCTGAAAATCATTTAGATTTAAATTGAGTAAATCAACGTGCTGGCGAATTAAATTAACCACCATAGGCACAACTTCTTTGAATACTTTACGACCATTTTGGACAAATAAATATTCTTTGATTTCATGGTCAGATGTCTCTGCACGCGTCAAAAAACCAAAATTATTACGAATATTATTAGAAAATTTTGTTTTTAATAGACAGCCAAGAATTTTAAAATAATCTTGGCTTTTACTATATTGTTTATTCTCGACAACCATGGCTGTGCACGCATCACCAAAAATAAAATGGCTATCTCTATCTTGAAAATTTAAATGACCACTACATATTTCTGGATTTATAATCAATACTGCCCGTGCCTGATGATTTTTGATGGCATTACAAGCCGCATCGATAGCAAAAGTTGCCGAGGAACAGGCGACATTTAAATCATAAGCATAGCCTGAAATGCCTAATGCCTGTTGCACTTCTATAGATATCGCCGGATAGGCTCTTTGCATATTAGAACAAGCGCACAATACTAAATCGATTTCTTCTGCTGACTTATTTGCATTTGCCAAAGCCTGCTCTGCGGCTTGAACGGCAATTTCACATTGAATACTAGGTTGATCATCTGCTCGTTGTGGCAGCACAGGATGCATGGTCTGAATATCCAATATTCCTTGTTTATCCATCACATAACGACTTTGAATGCCTGAAGCTTTGAGGATAAATTCGCTGCTGGAGGGTTTTAGAGCTGAAATTTTGCCAGCTTTAATATCTGTGGCAAACCGCTTATTATGGTGTTCAACATAACGATTGAAAGATTCAACAAGCTCTGCATTAGTAATTTGATAAGCTGGGGTGTAAAGTCCTGTCCCCGAGATAATAATTTCCGTCACTATAATACCTTCTATAACTGTCTGTAGTTTATAGATTTAAATAACTTCTAGTATTATAGACTTAGCTCACTAGCTTGCCAACAGATAATTGGTTAACATGTAGGACTATCCCATAAAAAAAGAGAAACGTCCATATTTGGTCCATTTTGTATGTGTTAATGGGATAGCTGTAGGCTAGTATGAATAATAAATTATTTTGGAGCGCATTATGCAAGATTTAACCAATTTGGTTAATAGTGGAATTATTACACTAAAGCCTTATATCCCCGGTAAACCGATTGAAACCCTAAAACGTGAATACGCGTTAGATCATATTATCAAACTTGCAAGTAATGAAAATCCACTGGGCCCTAGCCCAAAAGCTTTAATTTCCCTGAAGCAAGATATGCAAAATATCCATTTATATCCTGATGGCGATGCTTTTTACCTTAAATCGGCGCTAGTTGAATACTACCCTATCGAACGACAACAATTAACGATTGGTAATGGGAGTGATAGTCTGCTTCACTTGATCGCTTTAACCTACGTTAAACCTAGAGAAAAAATTATTTTTTCGCAGTTTGGTTTTGCTATGTATAAAATTATCGCTCAGTTAGTCAATGCTCAAGCAGTAGAAATCCCAGCTAAATCCGACTGGAGTCATGATTTACAGGCAATTGCGGCTGCTGTTGACACTGAAACGAAATTGATCTTTCTGGCTAATCCGAATAATCCAACAGGCACTTGGTTTTCACAAAATGAATTAATTAATTTTCTAGATAAAATACCTAAACATGTACTCGTCGTATTGGATGAAGCCTACTATGAATATGTGACTGAAAAAGACTATCCTGACAGTTTAAAATTATTATCCAGCTATCCTAATTTAATTATTAGTCGGACTTTTTCCAAAATTTACGGTTTAGCCGGTTTACGTGTAGCCTATTGTATTGCCCAGGCGGAATTAACCGATTGTTTGAATCGCGCTAGATTACCTTTTAATGTAAATAGCTTAGCTCAACATGCAGCGACTGCCGCGCTGACAGATGACGCCCATAGAAAACACTCTTTACAACATAATCTGCAGCAAAAAGATTATTTTATAACGCAATTAAATCAGCTTAACTTAGAATTTATTCCTTCCATAGGTAACTTTATTACGATAAAATTAGGTGAAAACGCCAATAAATTTTATCAGCAATTACTAGAGAAAGGCATTATTGTTAGGCCGCTAACCAATTACAGCATGCCTGAACATTTACGTGTGAGCTTTGGCAAAGCTGATGAAAATCAGCAGTTTTTCAAAGTGTTAAAGCAATTGCTATGATCAATAGAGAATGAGGAAAAATACATGAAAGCGACCGATTACATCGCCAAACAACCTGATGAATCTGGATTTATATTCTATGATGAAGCAGAGAACCAAACTTGGCATGGTCTCTATCAAGATCAAATGGCTGTAATTAAAAACCGTGCTTGCGACCAATTTGTCACTGGCTTGGAAAAGCTAAATATGCCGCAAGATCGGGTGCCACAGTTAGGTGAAATTTGTGCTGTTCTAAATCGTGAAACCGGTTGGGCAGTCCAACATGTAACTGCTTTGATTGCGCATGACAAATTTTTTAATTTATTGGCTAACCGCAAATTTCCAGCAGCAAATTTCATTCGCCGCCAAGAACATTATCACTACATCAAAGAACCAGATATTTTTCATGAATATTTTGGTCATTGTCCGATGTTAATCGAACCTACGTTTGCCAAGTTTACTGAAGAATACGGCAAAATGGCATTGCAAGCTGAACCTAAAGAGCAGATTATGTTTTTGCGTTTATATTGGTTTACCGTAGAGTTTGGTTTGATTCAAACCAAAAACGGCTTACGCATTTATGGTGGTGGTATTTTATCTTCGCCAGAAGAAACGCGCTACGCATTAGAAAGCAAAGTCGCTATACGCAAACCTTTTGAACCTTTAGAAATCATGCGCACACCGTATCGTATTGATATTAAGCAACCGATTTATTTTGTTATTGACAGCTATCAACAACTTTATGATTTAGTCACCCAAGATTTATTTAGCGTGATACATAAAGCGCGTCAATTAGGTGAATATGAGCCGGCATTTAGTCGGGATTAAAAACCATCTCTTCTACTTCCTGGTTGAAAAATTTACCTCTCCCCTTTTAAAAGTGAGGACAGGAGGTATTTTTCTGCTGATTTACAAATCCCCCCTTTTGAAAAAAGGGGGGGATGGACATGCGATAATTTACGCAACAACACCTTATCAAACTGGCACATCAAAACGCGATTTGGCTTCGAGAAATAATTCATCGATCCAATAACAACCAAACACCAAACTTTTGTGCTCAAGGTGGCGTGCCTGCCCTTCTAGTGTGCCAGCAGCATTAAGTATGGCTTCAATCAAATAACGCGCATATTGTACATAGCCGACGTTATCTAGTTCTTTTTGTTGCTTGATCGCATCGATCTTTTCAATATAATCTTGCATCGAAGCTTGATTAAAAAATCCTATAAAAACGCGTTGATTGATCAATCCTTGCAATTCTTTTTTTACAAAACTCAAGCCATGCTCTATCGTTGATTTTAAGCCAAAATGCTCTAACCATTTACCATTGATCACCGCACCACGAGCGGCGAGTCGCACTTCTTCATCAGTTAGATTTTCTTGCTTACGACCGTAGACCGTTAATTGTTTACGCAAATGTTCGACATATTCTTGATAGGCTTTGGGTTCTTTTAACACAGCAAGATAAGTTTTACTATCGTTAAATTTTTCTATGTAATCAGTAAATTGCTGGCGACGTTTTTCTCGATAAAACAGTAAAAAAATCAAACTATCCTGAAAATTTTCCCGCAAAACATTATCAAAAAAATGAGTTGTGGCAATATAGCGCGCTTCATCGAATAAATCTAATAAGCTATCATAGACTTTATTTTTATTATTCATGACCAGCGCTTTGGGCTGCATGGCGACAATCATGTTGTATATTTTTTTTACATGCTGCTTTTCAGCTTTAGATTGGCGAAATAATCTTTGCCACCAATTCACTGAATTTATGTGATGATCCATGATTAGCTGCAAAGTTGCAAAGATAACTTTAATATCTTGGTTTTCTAATGTCATTGAAATATAGTTGTTTGTTGCCTTAATCTAAAAATCATAATATCATGAACGGCATGAAAAATAATACAATCATCATCGGAATATCAGGTGCTTCAGGTTCTGGCAAGAGCTTGTTGGCGAATACTATCGTCAATGAACTTGGCTCAAAACAAGTTTGTATTATTTCTGAAGATTCTTATTACAAAGATTTCCCGCATATGCCATTCGAAATGCGCGAAAAACTAAATTTTGACCACCCGGATGCCATGGATCATGATTTATTAATCCAACATTTAAATAAGTTAATCGCTGGCGAGACAATTGCCAGACCAGTTTATAATCATAGTCAACATGCACGGGAAAAAACCACGGTTAGTCTAGGCCCTCATACCATTATAGTCATTGAAGGTATTTTATTATTCGTAGAAAAGAAATTACGTGATTTAATGGATATTCGTATCTATATCGATACACCTCTGGATATTTGTTTGTTACGCCGCTTACAACGTGACTTAATTGAACGTAAACGTAGCATTGAGTCGGTTGCAACGCAATATCAAAACACCGTGCGACCAATGTTTTTACAATTCATCGAGCCGAGCAAGCAACACGCAGATATTATTGTTCCTCGTGGCGGTGGTAATCGAATTGCCATCGATTTAATCAAAGCTAAAATGAAGGAGTTATTAAATGGGTCTATTAGAAAATAAACGTGCTCTAATTACCGGGCTTATTAGTGATCGCTCTATTGCACACGGCATCGCTGATGCATTTCATAAACAAGGCGCACAATTGGCTTTTACCTATCAATCAGAAAAGGTTAAAGACAGAGTATGCAAAATTGCCGAGAAATGGAATTCGAGTTTAGTTTACCAATGTGATGTTAGCTCCGATGAGAATATTCAACAAGTATTTACTTCACTCAACGAACATTGGGATACCTTAGATATCCTAATCCATTCGATTGCATTTGCACCTTCAGATCAATTAGAAGGTGATTATTTTGATTGTGTTAATCGCGACGGCTTTAGAATTGCCCATGATGTGAGTAGCTATAGTTTGGCGGCATTAGCCAAAGCGGCACACCCAATGATGAAAGATCAACGCGGCTCGATATTAGCCATGACCTACTTAGGCGCTGAACGCACGGTGCAAAACTATAATGTTATGGGAGTAGCAAAAGCAAGTTTAGAAGCCAATGTGCGTTATCTAGCAAATAGCTTAGGGCCAAAAGATATTCGTGTTAATGCCATCTCCGCAGGTCCGATTCGAACTTTAGCCGCTTCTGGCATTAAAGATTTACGGAAAATGCTGTCTTACTATGAGACAATTGCACCTTTAAGACGCAAGGTTACTATTGAAGAAGTCGGAGATACTGCGGCATTTCTATGTTCTGATATGGCTCGTGGGATCACTGGTGAAGTGATTCACGTCGATGCTGGATATCATATTATTGGTATGCCTGCAGCGCTTGATTAGCGTACTCCACTGTAAAAGGCGCTTTTGTTAATCGAGTGTGCGTATAAAAGGACAGCAACAAGCATCACTGAAAAAAATACTTAATAAGTATTTCGGCAGCATGGTTGTATAGTTCAAACTGCTGCGCGAGTAATAGAGACGCCATTGACAGACGTGGTATAATATTCACTTTTATATATGAAAGTAATTGTTATTTAGGAGTTGTCGATGCCGCATAAGCCAAAGGCGATATTTTCTTCTGGTTTTTCCAAACTGTCTCAGCCACAAAGATTAGCTTTGCTACAAGAAAACAATGTGTTAACAC
>JBCDIY010000006.1:0-15712 GCA_038748435.1 Pseudomonadota bacterium
CGTCTTATCTATCGATTCATACGACATATATTCTTTTCCAAATACCTTCGTCAACGCCGCCGTTAACGTCGTCTTACCATGGTCAACGTGTCCTATCGTGCCCACATTTATATGTGGCTTCGTCCGCTCAAATTTCGCTTTACTCATAATAATTTCACCTCTAAATCGATAGATAATTATTTATCTTTGTTAATCACTGCATCGGCAACATTAGATGGTGCCTCATTATACTTATTAAATTCCATCGTATAAGTTGCCCTACCTTGGGTCATTGATCTCAAGTCTGTCGCATAACCAAACATTTCTGCTAGAGGCACTTCAGCGTGGATAGATTTTCCTGAAGGAATGTCTTCCATACCTTGTACTAAACCGCGACGACGATTCAAATCACCCATAACATCACCCATATATTCTTCGGGTGTTACAACTTCAACTTTCATAACAGGTTCTAATAATGCAGGGTTAGCTTTTAAAGCGCCCTCTTTGAAGCACATAGAACCTGCGATTTTAAATGCCATTTCACTAGAATCTACTTCATGGAATGATCCATCATAAAGAGTGACTTTGACATCTACTACCGGATAACCAGCAAGTATACCATTTTCCATTTGACTTTGTATGCCTTTATCGACTGCAGGAATATATTCTTTGGGAATAATACCACCGACGATTTGATTGACAAACTCGTAGCCATCACCAGGCTCTCTTGGCTCGATTTTCAACCAAACGTGACCATATTGTCCACGTCCACCACTTTGACGAATAAACTTGCCTTCTTGTTCAATCGGTTTGCGTATTGTTTCGCGATAAGCAACTTGAGGTTTCCCAACATTCGCTTCAACATTAAACTCGCGTTTCATTCTATCAACAATGATTTCTAAATGTAACTCACCCATCCCAGAAATGATCGTTTGACCTGACTCTTCATCTGTATGCACTCTAAAAGATGGATCTTCTTGTGCAAGTTTGCTTAACGCGATACCCATTTTTTCTTGGTCTGCTTTGGTTTTAGGCTCTACTGCAACATCAATTACTGGATCTGGGAATTCCATACGTTCTAAAATAACGACATTATTAGGATCAGTTAACGTATCACCGGTAGTGGTATATTTTAAGCCTACGGTAGCCGCAATATCTCCAGCAAGTACTTCTTTGATTTCTGACCGGCTATTAGAGTGCATCTGCAATATACGTCCAATACGTTCCTTCTTACCTTTGACAGAATTGAAAACCATATCACCGCTTTTCAAAATACCAGAATAAACTCTAAAGTAAGTTAAAGTACCGACGAAGGGATCGGTAGCTATCTTGAAAGCCAATGCCGCAAACGGTTCATCGTCAGAAGATTGTCTGGTCGTTGGTGTTTGATCAGCGTCGTCTTTGATGCCTTTAATTGCTGGAACGTCTGCTGGCGCAGGCATGTAATAGATAATTGCGTCGAGTAATGCTTGTACACCTTTATTTTTAAAGGCCGAACCACAGAAAACTGGCACGATTTCGGTAGATAATACACGAGCACGAATGCCTTTTCTGATTTCTTCTTCGGTTAGATCACCATTTTCGAGATACTGTTCCATTAAGGTTTCTGATGATTCAGCTGCAGCTTCTAATAATTTTTCGCGCCACTCATCAGCTAAGTCTTTTAAATCCGCAGGAATTTCTTTGGCTTCATAGGTGACACCTAAATCTTTTTCATTCCAGTATATCGCCTGCATTTTAACTAAATCTATGACACCTTGGAAATTATCTTCTGCGCCAATAGGTAATTGCAGTGGTACTGGATTAGCAGCTAATCGAGTTCTCACTTGTTCTACGACACGTAAAAAATCGGCTCCAGCGCGATCCATTTTATTCACAAACGCCATTCTTGGAACGTGGTATTTATTTGCTTGACGCCACACTGTTTCTGATTGTGGTTCGACACCACCGACAGCACAGAAGACAGCAATTGCGCCATCAAGTACTCTAAGTGAACGTTCAACTTCAATGGTGAAATCGACGTGCCCTGGAGTATCGATGATATTAATTCGGTATACCGGGAACTGCTTATCCATACCTTGCCAGAAGCAAGTGGTTGCTGCTGAAGTAATAGTGATTCCACGTTCTTGTTCTTGCTCCATCCAATCCATGGTCGCAGCACCTTCGTGTACTTCTCCCATTTTATGGGATACACCGGTATAAAATAAGATCCTTTCAGTTGTTGTGGTTTTACCAGCATCAATATGAGCCATGATACCGATATTTCTATATTGTTCTATGGGCGTTTGCCTGGACATGATTATTTAACCTTTCAGAAACTATAAAGTTTATTTCACCTACTAATTCCAACGAAAATGTGCAAAAGCTTGGTTGGCTTTCGCCATTTTATGCATATCTTCACATTTTTTTACGGCAGATCCTTTACCTGTTAATGCATCGAGTAACTCATTCGCTAATCGTTCCATCATTCCTTTTTCATTGCGCTTTCTAGCGCAGTCAATGATCCAACGCATTGCTAATGCATCACGTCTTTCACTTCGCACTTCCATGGGAACTTGATAAGTTGCACCACCGACACGACGGGGTCTAACTTCAACACTTGGTCTGACGTTTTCTAACGCCAGATCAAAAAGCTCTACTTCTTTAAAACTATAGCTGGTTGTGCCACCGTCTTCACCACCTTCATCTTCATCTTTAGCTCTATCAGAATGACGTCTTGATATTAATATCTTTTCTTTTTCTGCTTTGACAACATTGGCAGTTTTACCTCTTTCAACCAATAAATCTAATGCGCCATAAACAATTCTTTCAGCGGTAGATTTTTTTCCATCTAACATTAGATGGTTAATGATTTTAGCTATCAATACACTTTGATATTTTGAATCTGGGGTAAGCTTACGCTTTTCTGCTTCTCTTCTACGTGACATTTAATTTTTACCTATCAATCATATACTTTAATGAACTACAAGCTATTCTTTGGGTTTTTTCGCACCGTACTTGGATCTTCCACGGCGCCGCTTATCTACCCCAGTAGTATCCAAACTACCACGCACAATGTGATAGCGTACCCCTGGTAAGTCTTTTACCCGACCACCGCGTATTAATACCACGGAGTGCTCTTGCAAATTATGGCCTTCGCCTGGAATATAAGCAGTTACTTCATAGCCTGAAGTTAATCTGACCCGTGCAACTTTCCTTAATGCTGAATTCGGCTTTTTCGGTGTTGTCGTATAAACACGAGTACAAACCCCTCTTCTCTGCGGAGAACTTTTGAGTGCGGGTACATCGCTTTTAGCGATTGTAGCGATTCTAGCGCCACGAATTAACTGATTTACCGTCGGCATTTACTGCTCCATAAGTCAAATTATAAAAAACCAAATAAAAACACAGTGGTTAGTTCGGAGTCGAAGCACAAATTTTAAATAGGGTTGATAGTTATGTCAAGTAGTTAAGTGGTTTTTTTTAAGCATTTTCATAACAATCATAATGATAGGCTATAAACATGCATCAGTTTTTTACTTTGCTGCGCCACTATCTACAGATTTTAACGCTTTATTTATAAGGCAACTCTATATTTTTGCTAGTGTTGTTCACCACTATCTGCTTGTAGTGCTTGGCCTAGTGCTATTTCCACATCTTTCACATCTACCGCTTTACTTTGCGCATCTCCATCACTTGATGATAAATCAGGTGTATGTTCTGGTTCTTGCTCAACACTTTGCTTACGCTTTTTATGATAAGCAAAACCAGTTCCTGCTGGAATTAAGCGACCCACTGTGACATTTTCTTTTAAACCTCGTAACTCATCCAACTTACCGTTAACTGCTGCGTCTGTCAGTACACGCGTGGTTTCTTGGAAAGATGCGGCTGACAAGAAGGATTCTGTCAATAGAGAAGCTTTAGTGATGCCTAACAAAATAGCATCAATTTTAGCGGGTTGTTTGTTCTCTGCAATGGCTTGCTGATTAATCAACCGCAGCTGGTAATTCTCTACTTGTTCGCCCATAAGCAATTGGGTATCACCTGGATTAGTTACCACTGATTTTCGCACCATTTGTCTAACGATAATTTCAATATGCTTATCGTTAATCTTTACACCTTGTAATCGATAAACGTCTTGCACTTCGTTGACAATAAAATTTGTCAACGCATCAACGCCTAATAGTCTGAGGATATCATGCGGATTTGGCGTACCATCGACAACCACTTCACCACGCTGAATATGTTCACCTTCAAACACATTGATATGACGCCATTTTGGAATTAATTCTTCGTAGGTCTCTTCTTCCGAAGTAATGATCAATCGACGCTTACCTTTAGTTTCTTTACCAAAAGAAACGACACCAGATATTTCTGCTAATATTGCTGGCTCTTTAGGTCTTCTGGCTTCAAATAAATCTGCTACACGTGGCAAACCACCGGTAATATCACGCGTTTTTGAAGTTTCTTGCGGCAGCCTGGCGATGACATCACCGACACCGATAGCTGCTCCATCATCTAGGTTGATGATGGCATTGGTAGGTAAGAGATAATGTGCTAACTGATTAGTACCTGGCAAAGTAATATCATTGCCTTTTTCATCAACTAGCTTAATCATTGGCTTTAATTCTTTACCGCTTGCTGATCGTTGTTTTGCTTCTGTGATAACAATATTTGTTAAGCCTGTCATTTCGTCAGTTTGTTTATTCATGGTGACGCCATCGATTAAATCGATGAATTTCACTTTACCATCTACTTCTGAGATTATCGGATGGGTATGTGGATCCCAAGTTGCGACGATTTGACCGCCTTTAACGGTTTCAGCATCTTTAACGGAAATGACTGCACCATAAGGCACTTTATACAATTCATGCTCGGTACCATGTTCATCTACCATGGCAATCTCACCCGAACGAGAGACCGAAACAATATTGCCAGATGCATGAGTTACACTTTTTAAATTATGAAATTTTACTCGGCCATCTGACTTAACTTGTATGTTATCTGCAGCAGTAGTTCGCGATGCAGCACCACCGATGTGGAATGTACGCATGGTTAACTGTGTTCCAGGTTCACCAATCGATTGTGCAGCGATAATGCCCACAGCTTCACCAATATTAACTAAATGTCCTCTTGCCAAATCTCGGCCGTAACACATAGCACAAATACCATACTGATTTTCACAGGTAATGGATGAACGCACGCGAACAGAATCAACCCCTTCTCGCTCTAGCAATTTCACCAGGGTTTCATCCAATAAAGTTCCACGTTCTATAAGGACTTGCTCGGTGCCAGGCTTTAATACATCAGTTGCTGTGACACGACCTAATACGCGTTCACGCAATGGTTCAACAACATCCCCACCTTCGATATGCGGTTTGATAATAATGCCAGCTTTAGTTTGGCAATCATGCTCGGTGATCACTAAATCTTGTGCTACGTCGACTAAACGTCGGGTTAAGTAACCGGAGTTTGCCGTTTTTAAAGCGGTATCCGCCAAACCTTTTCGTGCACCGTGAGTTGAAATAAAGTATTGTAAGACGTTTAATCCTTCACGGAAGTTCGCTGTAATCGGTGTCTCAATAATCGTGCCGTCTGGTTTTGCCATTAAACCACGCATACCAGCGAGCTGACGAATCTGCGCAGCAGAACCCCGTGCACCAGAATCTGCCATCATATAAATTGGATTAAACGAAGTTTGTTCGACTTTTTTGCCACTGGCATCGACAACTTCATCGACAGCTAATTTTTCCATCATCGCTTTAGCCACTTGATCATTGGTATGTGACCAAATATCCACGACTTTATTGTAACGTTCGCCTTGCGTGACTAATCCTGAAGCATATTGCGATTCAATTTCTTTCACTTCCGCTTCAGCTTTACCAATAATTTCATTTTTTACATCCGGTATGACTAGATCATTGATACCAATAGAAACTCCTGCATGGGTAGCATAACTAAAGCCCATGTACATAAGTTGATCGGCAAAGATCACTGATTCTTTAATACCTAATAAACGATATGATTCGTTGATTAATGCAGAAATGCTTTTTTTGGTTAATGGTTTGTTAATTATCTCGAAAGGCAGCCCCTTAGGAACGATTTCCCAAATTAGCGCACGCCCCACCGTTGATTCGGTTAAAACGCGTTTTTCAATCAATTCCCCATGGCTATTTTTTTCATTGATTTTTACGCGAACTTTAATTTTCGCATGTAGCTCGGCAACACCACATTCAAATGCACGCTTGACCTCAGCCGTATCTGCAAATACCATACCTTCGCCTTTGGCATTTACCGATTCTCTGGACATATAATATAATCCAAGTACCACATCTTGTGTTGGCACAATAATAGGCTCACCATTCGCAGGCGATAAAATATTATTAGTCGACATCATCAAAGTACGAGCTTCTAATTGCGACTCGATTGTCAAAGGAACGTGCACTGCCATTTGGTCACCATCGAAGTCAGCATTGTAAGCCGTACAAACGAGTGGGTGTAGTTGGATCGCCTTACCTTCGATCAATACTGGTTCAAACGCTTGAATACCGAGACGATGTAATGTCGGTGCGCGGTTCAGCATAACTGGATGTTCGCGAATGACATCTTCTAAAATGTCCCAAACTTCTGGAACTTCTCTTTCAACCAATTTTTTTGCTGCTTTGATCGTGCTAGCATAACCTAAACGTTCAAGCTTACTAAAGATAAATGGTTTAAATAATTCTAAAGCCATTTTTTTCGGTAGACCACATTGATGCAATCTTAAAGTAGGTCCGACTACAATTACTGAACGACCGGAATAATCTACCCGTTTACCTAATAGGTTTTGACGGAAACGGCCTTGTTTACCTTTTATCATGTCTGCGAGTGACTTTAATGGACGTTTATTGGATCCAGTAATCGCTCGACCACGACGACCATTATCCAACAAGGCATCTACAGCTTCTTGCAGCATACGTTTTTCATTACGTACGATAATATCCGGCGCACTGAGCTCTAACAGACGTTTTAACCGGTTATTACGGTTGATGACGCGGCGATAAAGATCATTGAGATCTGACGTGGCAAAGCGTCCACCATCTAACGGAACTAATGGACGTAGATCTGGCGGCAGTACAGGTAGTACTTTTAATATCATCCATTCAGGCTTGTTACCTGAATTATGAAACGATTCTAACAATTTAAGCCGCTTAGATAATTTTTTCAGTTTTGCTTCAGAGTTGGTCGATTCTATACCTTCTCTTAAGCTAGCAATTTCACTTTCAACATTAATACCTTGCATTAATTCATCGATGGCTTCCGCACCCATTTTAGCAGTAAATTCGTCGCCGAATTCTTCAATCGCTTCAAGGTATTCATCATCACTCAGCAACTGGCCACGTTTTAGTGTGGTTAAACCCGGTTCAATCACGACAAAAGCTTCAAAATATAAAATGCGTTCGATATCACGCAACGTCATATCTAAAATTAAACCAATGCGCGAAGGTAGTGATTTCAAGAACCATATATGTGCAACTGGGCTGGCTAGTTCAATGTGACCCATACGTTCACGACGCACTTTAGCGAGTGTCACTTCAACACCGCACTTTTCACAAATCACACCACGATGTTTTAAACGTTTGTATTTACCACACAAACATTCATAATCTTTTACTGGACCAAAGATCTTCGCGCAAAATAAACCATCGCGCTCAGGTTTAAAGGTACGGTAATTAATAGTCTCAGGTTTTTTGACTTCACCATAAGACCATGAGCGTATCATTTCCGGAGATGCGAGATTAATTCTAATCGCATCAAAATCTTCAGCTTGTTTTTGTTGTTTTAATAAACTTAGTAAATCTTTCAAGGTTCGACTCCTAAATTAAAAATAGGATGATATATTGACTACCGAGCTTTTTTAATCACTATGTAAATCGATATCTAATGCTAATGAACGAATTTCTTTCACTAACACATTAAATGACTCCGGCATACCTGCATCCATACGGTGATCTCCATCGACGATGTTTTTATACATCTTGGTACGACCACCCACATCATCTGATTTGACGGTCAGCATCTCTTGTAACGTATATGCTGCACCATAGGCTTCTAATGCCCAAACTTCCATTTCACCAAATCTTTGTCCACCAAATTGCGCTTTACCACCCAAAGGTTGTTGCGTCACCAAACTATAAGAACCAGTTGAACGAGCATGCATTTTATCGTCGACTAAGTGATTTAACTTCATCATGTACATGTAGCCAACACAAACGGGAGAGTCAAATAATTCTCCAGTACGACCGTTACGTAATATAGCTTTTCCTGTGGTTGGTAAATCCGCTAATGCTAAAAGTTCTTTAATTTCTTGTTCCCCGGCTCCATCAAAGACTGGTGTTGCCAATGGCACACCTGCTTTTAAATTTTTCGCTAGGGTAATTATTTCTTCTTCAGTAAACTGGCTTAAATTTTCTTTAGCTTTCGCACCGCCACCGATAGAATAAATTTTATCAAGAAATTCACGCTGCTTTTCCACCGTCTCTTTAGCTCTTAACATAGCACCTATCTTAAGACCGAGACCTTTGGCCGCCCAACCGAGATGAGTTTCTAGAACTTGTCCTATATTCATACGTGAAGGTACACCCAATGGATTTAACACGATATCGACTGGAGTTCCGTCTTCCATAAATGGCATATCTTCTACAGGGACAATGGTGGAAATAACACCTTTATTACCATGACGTCCAGCCATTTTATCACCCGCTTGAATTCTGCGTTTCACTGCCAAATAAACTTTAACAATTTTTAACACGCCAGGTGCTAGATCATCACCTTGGGTAATTTTGCGACGCTTGTCTTCGTATTTATCTTCATATTCTTTTTGTAACTTTTGTAACTGGGTTACTAATCGTTCTAATTTTCTGTTAGCTTCATCGTCTTTTAAGCTGATTTCTAGCCACTCTTCTCTACTAATGGAGTCTAAATGAGCTTTGGTTAGCTTAGTATTTGCCTTGATTTGACTTGGGCCGCTGACAACAACTTTGTCTAACAGTAAATTTTCTATACGCTGATAAAAATCAAATTCACGAATACGCAATTCATCATTAATATCTTTACGTACCTGTTTTAAAATATCTTCTTCAATTTCTTTAGAGCGCTTATCTTTTTCAATACCTTCTCTAGTGAAAACTTGTACGTCAATGACTGTACCATTAATACCTGGAGGTACGCGTAAAGAAGTATCTTTAACATCCGATGCTTTTTCACCAAAAATGGCACGTAACAATTTTTCTTCTGGGGTTAACTGGGTTTCACCTTTCGGTGTTACTTTACCCACTAAGATATCACCCGCATCTACTTCCGCACCGATATAGACAATACCTGATTCATCTAACTTGGCTAGTGCACCTTCACCGATATTTGGAATGTCGGCGGTAACTTCTTCAGGGCCTAACTTGGTATCACGGGAAATACAGGTAAATTCTTCGATATGAATTGTGGTAAATCTATCTTCTTCAACAACCCGCTCTGAAATCAAGATAGAATCTTCGAAATTAAAACCGTTCCAAGGCATAAATGCAACCAATAAGTTTTGCCCCAAAGCTAATTCACCCATATCGGTTGACGGACCATCAGCAATAATATCACCCGCAGAAATCACATCACCTTTTTTAACTAACGGCCTTTGATTAATACAAGTATTTTGGTTGGAGCGTACATACTTGGTTAAATTGTAAATATCCACACCGGCTTCGGCAGTTTCTGTTTCAATTTCATTGACGCGCACGACAATACGCGAAGCATCGACAGAATCAATGATGCCACTACGTTTAGCAATAACCGTAACCCCTGAATCACGCGCAACGATTCTTTCAATTCCAGTACCGACCAATGGTTTTTCAGGACGCATGTTTGGTACGGCTTGGCGTTGCATGTTAGAACCCATGAGTGCGCGGTTAGCATCATCGTGTTCCAAGAAGGGTATTAAACAAGCGGCCACCGAGACAACTTGTTTAGGTGATACGTCCATATAATCGACACGTTCACCAGTCGAAAAGGTTGAATCACCGCGATGTCTACAAGGAACTAACTCATCAATTAAATGATTTTTGTCATCTAATGTCGCATTAGCCTGAGCAATAACATACTCACCTTCTTCAATCGCTGAAAGGTAATGAATTTCATCAGTCACTTTACCATTGACAACTTTCCGATAAGGTGTTTCTAAAAAGCCATATTTATTCGTTCTTGCATAAACAGCAAGTGAATTAATCAAACCAATGTTTGGTCCTTCAGGTGTTTCAATTGGACAAACTCGACCATAGTGAGTCGGATGTACGTCACGTACTTCAAAGCCTGCTCTCTCACGCGTCAAACCACCTGGTCCGAGTGCAGAAACACGTCTTTTATGTGTCACCTCAGACAATGGATTGACTTGATCCATGAACTGTGACAATTGGCTCGAGCCAAAAAATTCTTTGATGGAAGCAGTGATAGGTTTGGCATTCATTAAATCTTGTGGCATCAAGCCTTCTGATTCAGCCACACTTAAGCGTTCTTTAACTGCACGTTCTACTCTTACTAGACCAATTCTAAATTGGTTTTCTGTCATTTCACCAACGGAACGTACCCGGCGATTACCAAGATGGTCGATATCATCAACTTGACCCTTACCATCGCGTATACTAATCAGTGTCTTGATTGCAGCGATGATATCATCATTAGATAAAGTGCCTGCGCCTTCGAGTTCTTTACGTCCAACTCGCAAGTTAAATTTCATGCGCCCGACGGGTGAAAGATCATAACGATCTTCAGTAAAAAATAAATTTTTAAATAATGTTTCCGCTGCTTCTTTAGTTGGTGGCTCACCTGGTCGCATCATGCGATAAATTTCAACTAAAGCTTCCAATTGACTGGTGGTACTATCGACACGCATGGTATCGGAAATATAAGGGCCACGATCCAAGTCATTGGTATATAAAACTTCTAAATCACTCACCCCAGCATCCAAAAGCTGACCTAGTAATTCTTCGGTAATTTCTGCATTGGCCTTAGCAATGACTTCCCCAGTAGACTTATCAATAATATTTTTAGCAATGGTTTTACCATATAAATAAGATTGTGGTACTTCGTGGGTTTTAATCTCTGCATTTTCCATCATGCGAATTTGTCTGGCAGAAATACGCCGGCCAGCTTCAATTAACACTTTGCCGGATTTATCTTTGATGTCGAATGCCGCAATTTCACCACGCAAACGTTCAGGAATAATATTTAAACTAATCTTATCTTTAGAAAACTTGTAATAGTTGGTGTCAAAAAACAGCGTCAAAATTTGTTCATCATCATAACCCAACGCTCTAAGTAAAATTGTACATGGTAATTTTCGACGTCTATCAATACGCACAAATAAAGAATCTTTCGGATCAAATTCGAAATCTAGCCAAGAACCACGATAAGGGATAATACGTGCGGAATATAATAACTTTCCGGAGGTATGTGTTTTACCTTTATCATGCTCAAATACTACCCCTGGCGAACGATGTAATTGTGATACAACAACTCTTTCAGTACCATTAATAACAAAAGTACCGGTATCAGTCATGATCGGGATTTCGCCCATGTAAACATCTTGTTCGCGAATATCTTTTACCTTTTGCTTATTACTGCTTTCTTTATCGTATAAAATTAATCTAGCTTTGACTCGCAATGGCGCAGCATAGGTTAATCCTCTTAATTTACATTCGAAAACATCAAATGTAGGTATGCCTAAATGATAATCGACATATTCTAAAACGGCAGTACCACTATAACTGGTGATAGGAAATACAGAACTAAACGCACCATGTAATCCGACATTTTCGCGTTCTGCAAGCGGAATTTCATGTTGCAGAAAATTCTTATATGAATTAATTTGGATTGCCATTAAATATGGCTCTTCCATGACGGGAGTTAATTTTCCAAAATTTTTACGAATACGTTTCTTTTCAGTAAAGGAGTAATTACGATTTGCATTAGCGGTAGCCATGTATTATCCTCATAGCAATCAAGCAGTTAATAAAAAAACGCCAATAGCTAGCATTCGCTAGCTATTTTAGCAGCAATTTTTAAGAAAGTATTTGTTATTTAATTTCAACTTCAGCACCAGCACCTTCAAGCTGTTTCTTCATTTCCTCAGCCTGATCTTTATTAACACCTTCTTTTAAGGTATTAGGCGCTTTTTCAACCATTTCTTTCGCTTCTTTTAAACCAAGGCCGGTTATGGCACGAACAGCTTTAATGACTTCAATCTTCTTGTCACCAATCGCTTTTAGTATAACATCAAACTCGGTTTTTTCCTCAGCTTGTTGCGCTTCCCCACCAGCGGCAGGAGCAACCGCAACTGCAGCAGCAGCGGCAGAAACGCCAAATTTTTCTTCCATCGCTTCAATTAATTGTACGATTTCCATAACGCTTTTATTCGCTATAGATTCAAGTATTTGTTCATTTGAAATATTTTCGGCCATTTTATTACTCCACAAAAAATATAGAATTAAATAATTACGGTAAGCTTAAGCAGCTTGTTTTTTATCCCGAATCGCTGCAAGTAAACGAACTAGCTTAGCATGCGGTTCTGCCAACGTTCTAACAAATTTAGTTATAGGCGCTTGCATGACCTGCATTAATATGGCGATACCTTCATCACGCGTAGGCAATTTAGCGATTTTATCAATTGCTTTGGCATCATGCAGCTGTCCACCCAATGCTAATGCTTTGACTTCTAGTTGCTCGTTTTCTTTAGAGAAATCTCGAAATAAACGCGCTACAGCACTTGGCTCTTCGCGCGAGAATCCTAAGATAAGCGGTCCTACAAGGACCTCTTTTAAGCATGTGAATTCGGTTTCTTCTAATGCTCTATGAGCCAATGTATTACGCATAATTTTTAAGAATACACCGCCTTTGCGAGCATTATTTCTTAATTCGTTCATCTGCGAGACAGTTAAACCTCGATAGTCAGCTGCTGCAGCAGAAACTGCTTGTTTAGCAACGTTAGCTACTTGACTGACAATCTCTTTTTTGTCTGCTAGTCTTAATGCCACTTAATTTTCCTCCTTCAAAACAATGTTAATTTATTAAAACTAACAATGTATTGTCTACGTAGGCTAAATATTAAGTATGTTTAACATACACCTACGGTCTTCGACAGCCTGAGAAATTACTTCTATGGCCGCGAAATCGTTTAACAGTATGTGCTAGATTAGATTTGTTATCTAACTCACACCATTTTCAAAACTTGATACTTTAACTGCTTACACTCGATAAATCAACAGTTAAACCAGGCCCCATGGTACTAGATACGGATATCTTCTTGATGTAAACCCCTTTAGCACTACTTGGTTTGGCTTTACGTAGATCATTTAAAATTGCATTTAGATTTGCAATCAAGTGCTCAGTACTAAAGCTTACCTTGCCGATTGGGCAATGAATAATACCATTTTTATCGGTGCGAAATTGAATTTGGCCGGCCTTGGCATTTTTTACTGCGGTAACCACATCTGCTGAGACCGTACCGGTTTTTGGATTAGGCATTAAACCTCTAGGCCCAAGGATAGGCCCTAAAGTACCTACCACTCGCATAGAATCTGGCGTCGCAATAACAATGCTAAAGTTAATATTACCTGCTTTAACTTCTTCAGCTAAATCTTCAAATCCAACGATATCTGCACCGGCTTGTTTAGCTTCTTCTGCTTGCTTACCTTGAGCAAATACCGCTACAGTGACTTTTCTACCTGTACCATGCGGTAAAACCGTTGCACCACGTACGACTTGATCCGATTTTCTTGGGTCAACACCTAGATTAACAGCAACATCGATAGTTTCATCAAATTTAACTTTACTTAATTCTTTTAATAAAGATAAAGATTCGTCAATTTTGTAGGATTTACCAACTTCGATTTTTTCTCGAATGGCTTTAATACGTTTAGCTAATGCAACCATTACACCACTCCTTCTACATCGATACCCATACTTCTGGCACTACCAGCAATTGTACGGACTGCCGCATCTAAATCTGCAGCTGTGATATCTGGCTCTTTAATCTTAGCGATTTTTTCTAATTGTTGGCGAGTAATTTTACCAACTTTTGCAGTATTAGGTGTACCGCTGCCTTTATCTAAGCCTAACTCTTTTAAAATTAATACGGAAGCAGGAGGTGTTTTGGTAATAAATGTAAAACTTCTATCACTATAAACAGTGATAACAACCGGTGTAGGTAAACCAGCTTCTATAGATTGAGTCGCTGCATTAAAAGCTTTACAAAACTCCATAATATTTACCCCGTGTTGTCCTAGTGCAGGACCCACAGGCGGACTTGGGTTGGCTTGCCCGGCTTTAACCTGTAGCTTAATATAAGCTTGGATTTTTTTTGCCATTTATATTTACTCCTCAAATACGGGTAGGCGCTGTCGCGACAATTTATAACTTAGCGTTATAAATAGGCCTTAGCTCCCCGTGACTTACTCATTGCTAAAAATAATAATTATTAACCTTTCTCAACTTGCGTGAATTCTAATTCTATTGGTGTTGAACGCCCAAAAACCAATACGGCAACCTTTAAACGGCTTTTTTCATAATTAACTTCTTCGACGACACCATTAAAATCTGCAAAAGGACCATCGATAACTCGCACTACTTCACCTGGTTCAAACAAGACTTTAGGTTTCGGTTTATCCGCACCTTCTTCTAAGCGCTGCATAATTGCATTTGCTTCTTTCTCAGTAATCGGTGCGGGTTTATCGCTTTTTCCACCGATAAAACCTAAGACCTTAGGTACTCTTCTAACTAAATGCCAAGTCTGCTCGTCCATAATCATTTTGACGAGTACATAGCCTGGGAAAAATTTACGTTCACTTTTACGTTTTTGCCCGGAACGCATTTCTATAACTTCTTCTGTAGGGACAATAACTTCGCTAAATTTATCCTCTACCTTTTCATCTTTAATACGTTCTAGCAAGGCTTCTTTGACAAATTTTTCGAAGCCAGAATAGGCATGTACCACATACCACCGCATTTTAGTTTCGCTTTGCTGCTCTGTCATCTGTTATCCCGATTGCCCCGTTAGTGTGCCAACTGCCCATAGTAAGACAGAGTCGACCCCCCAAAGAATTAATGCCATGACAATCACCATAGCAATAACTAACATACTGGTCTGCACGGCCTCTTGACGCGTTGGCCACACGACCTTGCGCAGTTCCATCTTCGCATCCAGCAAAAATTGCCATGATTTTTTGCCAAAATTCGTATAATAAGCGATAAACAATACCACAATTGCTAAGATTAGCCAAGCAATTATACGTATTGGCAGTGCAATATTGTCATAGTAAACATTTGCGACAATCCCACCTAAAACCAATACTGTGATTATCAACCATAAAAAACTATCAGATTTCGATTTTTTAGCTTTTTCTGGCTTAGTTTTTTCTACTCTGGGTTTTTCCAGCTTTGACTTTTTTACAGGTGTTTTTTGTTGTGAATAATTTTTTACATTTTTCATCGACTTATATCTTTAAAATTACTAAAAAATGGCAGGCCAGGAGGGAATCGAACCCCCAACCTGCGGTTTTGGAGACCGCCGCTCTGCCAATTGAGCTACTGGCCTTAATTTAAAAATCACTATTCAATAATTTTGGTAACGACCCCGGCTCCAACCGTGCGGCCCCCTTCTCGTATCGCAAAGCGTAAGCCCTCTTCCATCGCAATCGGCGCTATCAAGCCCACCGTCATGCTTATGTTATCTCCC
>JBCDIY010000007.1:0-15454 GCA_038748435.1 Pseudomonadota bacterium
AAAAAAAGTTGCAGTGCCGCGTGATACCATACAGGCTGAGCACTGGCAACGCTTGACTTTATTTACTGCCGAAAATGATGTTTTTTCCCTCTATGATGTAGACAAGCAACCCGTGCATTTATATATTAAGAATGCGCAATTAGGTTTGTACGATGGTAAAAATCAGTGGCTACATAGCTTAGAGGACAACATATCGATTCAGCTTTATTATTTCGATAAAGCGCAAAATACCGGTGAAGAAATTTATTATCCACTAAATTTACGTGTAGTCGATAAACAATTAAGATTTGAAAATGCTCATCAGCAACTCCTGGAATTATTTACTGCTGACCAATGTTCGCTTAATTTAACTATCGAGCACATTAAACGCCAGCAATTACAGGCAGATATTCGTCTCTATGAAGTAGAGTATTTTGTTTACAATTGCCAAGGTAATTTGGCTATGCACGTGCGCGCACAGACACAAAATCCTGCAGCACCTTATCAATATCAACCTAGTGATCAGATCACCATAAAGCATTATGATACCCGCGGTAAATTGCTAGCGCAGCAAACGCCGGAAGAAACCGAGCGTTATTTTACCCATAATGCCACTGGTGATTTAGCTAGACGTTATTTCTTCTTACAACAATGGGTCAGTGGTGGTGCTAATGCTGCGAAAAAACAAGTGTTGCAACAAGCGCAATGGACTTATGATGCACGACATCATCAAATTGCAGAACTGCGTACGATTACTGGCGGTGATGCTCGGCCGTTGTATAAAAAAATTAATGCATTTGGCGAAGTGATTGCTGAAGGCATCGATAATAAAACCTGGCCAATTGAGCATAAATATGATCAAGCAGGGCGCATGTTCATGAGTAATCGAGATAACAATCTGGTGATTAAGCTCATGTTGCATGATGGTCGCGGTAAGATGACACGCACAATGACGCCAAATGATGTTGATTTTAGCAAAGTCAATTACGCAGATTTACCACAAATTGCAGCGTTACCATTTACCAGCGTGCGTCACTTAGCCTTATTGCGTGATCCACGTGGCGATGTCATGCAGCAATTGCAACCACAGTTTAAACGTTTAAAACCAGGGACGCCGGAGCCGATTGAGTTGATGCTGACGATTGGCAAGATGCATCCAGAATTCGGTGTTTATAGTATGAGTTGGCCGCAAATCGATGATAAAGGATATATCACCCAAGTGCATTTGAGGGTGGTCGGTGAGACAAAAACGCAAACACTCACGGCAGTAACGATTAAAGGCCGCACCGGGGTAAATATATCTGCATTAGCTACCGATTTATACGATTGCAAAATTGATTATTTTTTTGTCGATCCTTACACACATAAACCCGATGTGATACCGCGTTTTCAGGCCCAAGCGACGGTTGGTTTAGATACGGGTAATTGTAAAAACAGTAAAAATGCGGTGTTGATTCAAGAAAGTGAAAACACAATAATCGTTACCGGTAAAGCAGCACCGGTTTATGGATTGGAAGTGTATGAAAAAGGTAATCCAAAGCCAATTGCCCGCGTACCTTACCGATCGATATTGACGCCAGGTATACGCTTACTAATTGACTTAAGCCACTTGGCTACGGGTGATTACCAGTTCAAACCGATTTATGGTTTTACTCTAGTAGGCAATCGCACTCCGCTTAATGGCAAGAGTACGGCTGGATTTTTGTTAGAGTATCATTGTCCTCAAGTTTCCACCTATACCCAAGCAAAAGGCCGTTGGGGTGGCAAGCCTTACCAAACCAATGCAGTTGTATGGAAAGATTTTCCACGTGATTGTGAGAAGTTAGAGTTTTCTATGGCATATTCGTATAATCGTGTTAGAGATTGTTCGTATATAGAAAAAACTGGGGGAAATCCAAATTCTGGCGTTTATTGTTATCCCGGCTTTCCTGAACCAGATAAGATACGAACAAACCTTTGTGACACACGATCCTTGCAAACTTTTTATTTTTCTCCGATACGCTTGGCAATGAATAATATATTCGCTAGAGATTCGGAGGAAAGACTTTGGCACATCGCCAATGCTTATAACCCTGAACAACCACATACAAGACCTAAATCGTATTTGTATGCTATTCCAGAGCCTAACCCACAACCAAACGAAGGTTTACTTGTATTTCATGGTAATCAGCCAATCAGCTGCCTTTCTTTAACTCCTTGGATGAATAACAGCCGTCGTGCCCAACTATATGGTGATATCGCTGTACATCCACAAAACTATAGTTACCAAGCAATCAGACTTGACGCAGCGAAACCGACAACCCCGCTTTCACCTCCAATGCGTATTATAACTCCGACTAGTCCGAGTAAATTAGTCGCATCGCATTTGTATGCCCCAGACTTTAATTTATATACAGTCATTACCAATACACATCAAGTAAAAAGCAGGCGTGAGACTGATGATATTGATTGGGGTTGGTGGGGTGTGAATTCGTTTACCTTAGCAGATACTTACAAGGACACGTTATATTATATGGGGTGGGAGGGTGCTAAATTCGATTTCGATTCCCAACCGATCACTACTGGGTATTATGGCAGTGCGTTTAGTAATACATCGATCAATTTCTATAAAGCGAACAATAAATATCCTACTGGTGAAGGTCATTTGCACTACACTAAATTTTCCGACGGTAGCTTTCATTTAGTCTTGACCATGTGGTTCATAGATAAAATTATTTTATATAGTGGCTATCCTGGTAAGCCTGTGCATAAAACTGCACAAGGTGCAACTACAACAACAACAGCCTATTATCCTTTTTCAAAACTTTTGCTCTATCCAATTCCACCGAATACGCATAGCTGGGATATTCAATATTTAGATAATGCTTTAGTTTATAAATCAGTTTGGCGTCCTCTGAATACAAAAGTCGAATTTTTTGGCCATACGATGACTATCGATGTCAGTAGTTTACCGCCTAGCCATTATCAATACAAAATCATACTTAAAGATATTCATGGTAATAAAATTGATATCAGTCATTTGATTGATGTTGCTGCGGATGGTTATGGCTACAGTAATTTTACCTTAAATGATAGTGGTTTATGTGTGCCAACTGAGCCTAAAAAAGCACATTTTGAAACGGTACTTCCGATAAAAGAGCAGGCAACCGATTTTAAACGTCATATCGTTTATGTCAAAGATGAACGTGGCAATGTAACTAACTATGTCAATAACGCTTTAGGTTTAGCAAAGCAAATTATTCATCCGGAAATTACTGTTACCAATGCTAACGGAGTGGATAAGCAGATGCGACCAGAGGAATTTCGTGATTACGATACTAATGCCAAAGTGATCAAAGATACTAATCCTGACGGTGATGCGACAACTTATTTACGAAATTTGTTAGGTGAAACTGTTTTAACTAAACGTGCTGATGGTGTTTGGCAATCATTGATTCGTGATGGTTTTGGTAACGTGACGATTAAACGTACTCCGGTTGGCGATTGGAAGCAGCAATTTAATCATGCGAATAAAATTACTGCGAGCACCGATCCAATGGGACGAACCACTCATGCTGAATATGATGCAGCTAATAATAAAATTTGCGAAACTTCACCTTCTGGTAATGCAACACGTTATGTTTTTGATGTGGATAATAATGTCGTCACTAACTTTGATGCGTTAGGGCACTATGTTGTCAATAAGTTTGATCACAATCATCGACTACTGTATCAGCATAATGGTGATGCCGCTTGGCATCCATTAGAATGGCAACGCACTTATTCTGGTGATCCAACACAGCATATTGATAGAGCTGGTGCAGTGATTCAATACAAGTATCAGAGTTTTAGTGCGTCGTTGATGTATGAAATTGGCACTCAGGTTGCTAAACATGGTTGGCAATATGGACCTGCAGGCGAACAAAGGCAAGTGCCAGGTAAATCGATTGGTTATGTTGTTGATGAAGCTGGGCATCTACGTGCCACGCTCGATAATGCTTTAGCACTAACGACAGAATATCTTTTAGATAATGATGGTGAGGTAATTGGTGAGCGGTTTATTGCTTCGGATGGTCATGTCTATCAAGACACATTAATTACTCGTAATGCACGCGGTTGGATTGAGCGAATTTATGATGCCCGTGTCGGTGGTAGTTATAAATATACAGCATCAGGTTTACGTCGAGCTATGTTGATGTATTATTTTTGGGAGCAACAAGAGCACCCCTATTTACGTGAAAATTGGTATAGCTATAACCCTGCCGGACTCACTGTGATGGCTAAGGGCGATTTAGTCAATGGAAAAATTCAATTGACTGAAGCTAAAGGCTTGCAATTTGACTATGACGCTGGTGGGCGTAGATTGCATCAAAACGAGATAGTTAATGGAGTGCTACAAACGACGACATTAACCTTGGATAGCAGCGGACTCTTGTCACATATGAGTTGCACTGATGGCGGTTGGGCTGATTACAAATATAATCCCGATTCACACAATACCGTCATGACTATTCATAAAAGACATCCAGAAGATAAAAATAAATGGCATACCATACAAACCAGCAAAACATTAAATCAAAATAATTGGGTCACCAATTTACATAATGCGGTGGATGGTAAACCGATGATGGACACTGTATTCAGTGCATTTAATCCACAAGGCCAACATGGCCATCAAGAAAATTGGTTCCCCAGCAAACAAGAGTGGGATAAAACAAATCCACAGAATGTTTATGCCTATCATGATATGTTGGATACTGATTTTGCTGGCTTTAATAATTTAAGCTTAGAAATACAAGCAATTTCCGGTACGCGTGAACGCCACAATCAACCGCAAAAAGGTCATGGTATTGTCCAAGCGACTTTTGACAGTAATGCGAATTATCAATCATTCCAAGGTGATTTGTCGAATAAAGCCTCTCGCCGCTTTTTTATTACCAATAGTGAAAATCGTATTGTATACAAAACTACGAATTTATTTAATCGTCAAGGTAATCAATTAGAAGCTTACTATTTTTATTGGCAAGGCAATCCTTATGGTCGTTTAAGTGATTTTCCTGATGAGACCAAACGCCATCGACAATCTAATCAAGCAGAAGAGATAGCAAGCTTTACAACCCGAGTCGGTTTAAAATACCAAGCATTACCACCGCAGCAAAATGATGTTATTGCAGCAATAGCTCTAGCCATGCAACCTGAAAGTCCCTTAGCTGGTACGAATCAACACGCTGAATCTGCATGGTTTACTTCTTCACAAGCCGTTGCAGAATTGACAACTCAGTTAAAAGCAGTCGTGAGTCAGGGGCAGCAGGTTCAATTTAATCAATCATCTGCTACCTTTATGTCGCCAGAAGCACAAACCGACGAAGTAGCTACCTTAGAAGAAGTTCAGCCAGCAAAAGTTTTGTCGCCACAGATTGAAACTGAAATTTTGATGCAATATTTGGATCGCCCGATTTTGTTTGTAGATACCATGGGTACAGTTGCCAATCCTCTGGATGCCATGCGATTTGAAGGTGAGCCAATTTTTGTTTGTCATCATCGCCAGCAAGACCCACAGCATTTTGATGCATTGCAAGTCAGTAACAATCAAGATCCGCGGGTAATATTAAATGTTATGCTCGATGCGCAAACAGAAAAAAACAAAGCCTTCGCACCACCACCTGAAAAAGATGTTGATTTTGATTTATTAAACCATCCTTATTCGTTAAATATGCAAGCTAAAGGCATGACAAAATATTATGTTCATGCCGGGCAAAGTTATGCAGATATTTCTCGGGCCATAGAAGGAGGTGACCCGAGTTTTGCCGCGGCGATTGCTGCAGCAAATAATCAGTCAGCAAAAGATATGCCACCGGCAGGAGCTTGGATAAAGATCCCAGATTTTATCGGTTTGCCACGGCATAATATGGCAGGGATATATGCTAGTTATAATAAAGATGAGATTATCGGCAGTATATATCCGAATATGCCGACACCACCAGTGAAGCAAATTCATCATCATCATAGCTTCTGGCACACACTAATTGAAGATGTCATTGGCGAGGCAATTTTAACCTTTGCACCAGAAGTATTAGCTAGTTTATTGTCTTTCTTAGGTCCTTTAGCTGTTGCCGTTGCAGAATTTGCTGCAGGCGCCTTAGCTGATTTGGCTGAACAAGGTGTAGCATTGGCTTTAGGTGATGAGCACAAGCTTTCATGGCATGAAGCCTTAAAAGCAGGTATTCGCCAAGAGGAATTTTATGTGGCTAATGAATTAGCTGGGTTTAATCCGAAAGCTATCACGAATATCACTAAAGACTTACCGATTATTAAAGCGATTGAAACCAATAGTGCTTTGCAAGCCTTACGTTTAGTGACACAACAAAGCAAGCGGTTTAGTTGGCGTGAATTATTAACCAGTGCTTTGAGTAGTGAAGTTCAAACTAGGTTAGGCAAAGAGTTTGGCAAATTCCACCACAATTGGGCAATGCAGTTTGTCGAAGATAGTAGCCAAGTTGCCGCCAAAGAAATTTTGGCAGATGCTATTAATCACCAAGCTTTAGATGCAGAGTTGATTGCAGCAAATGCATTAGGTTCAGCGGTCGGAGAAATGATTGGTGAAAAAGCTAAACAAGTTTACCAAAAAATGCAGCGCGAACGTCATGAGATACAAGCCTATCAAAATTGGCTCAAACAACAAACGCAACAAAGTTTAATTGCTCGTGAAAAAGCTGAACTTACTGATCCATTGTTACGAGCTGAATATCTCAATGAAAAAATGCAAAGGCAAACTACTGAATTCAAGCAGCATAAAATGCTGCGTCATGCTTATGCTAGTAGTTCGGACCAAAATCAGGTTACTAAGACACCGCATGCTATAAAATCACAACATTATTATGCGCGTCAAGCAACTCAAAGTGAAAGCATCAGCGATGCTGTGCATAGACAAAGTGTCGACAACGCTTTAAATCATCATCAAGCTGTAGTACAGACACAACCCAAAGAAAATCTTTTCATGCGTGCTGTTACTGATTTTGATTATGCCGTGAATGCGCCGGTCAGTTATTTTATTGAACACGATCCAACTTTGGCGGATATTGTAACTGATTTAGACCCGATTACCGCATTTGCAAAATCATTACAAGAGATCCAAAGGGGGTATGATCCAATCACTGGCCAAAGAGTAAGTACAGCAGGTGGTATCTTTAATCTTGGTATGTCAGTATTGCCACTGGCAATGGAAGCGAGAGCTGCTAGTTATGGTCTGAGAACAATTAAATATGGTTTATTGGATTATTCAGTTAGCAGAATTACCGCTTATCGATTTAGCTGGCGTGGTCGTGATTTAAATGAAGTTTATAAAGGTTTGGGCGATGAAATTACCAGTCCTTGGTTAGCTGATAAGCGAGTGGGTGTTAGAGTTCACTTAGAGGAATTTAGATCGGGTGCGTCATTTTTAGTTCCCAAAAGAGCCTATATAAGACATATTAGAGGCAAGGATCTTATCGGTGACCCTGAAGGGCAATTTGTTATCCCTAAAACTACTATGGATAAATTGCTCACAAAAGCAGGCAGAGATTTAAAATTTGTAAGATCTAAATTAGGGATTCCTAAAGGAAGATGGAAAGGAAGAATTCGAAGAGTGGATATTCACAATCCATTATTACATAATCTTAGATTACCCTCTGGTTTGGAGAGAGGTTCAAATAGTATGTTTAGGTGGGGTGGATATACCAAAAATGGTCTACCTGAAGCAACTATTAGTCCGGTGCCGAAAACTAAATTGAATATATCAAAAACAAAATTAATTGAACGCGACGCCAAGCTTTTAGAGAGTATAGAATAAAAGGGTGTATATCATGAGTGAAAGAGAAATTTTTGTTGATAGCAAAAATATGTATTGTCTCTTAGAAGATAACAATGGAAACTTATTAATTGAAGTGGTTTGCGGAACTATCGGTTTATATGAAGTCAAATTTAAATTAAATGACAAAGAACTTGAATCTTATAAAAGGTTAGGCAAACAATCGCTAGATGATTTAGCTTACGACGTGGCAAAAAATACTGAAATATATTTACCTCGCTGTGAGGACGAAGATGATTGAAAATTACAGCAAGTTGGTCCAGTAATAAATAAAGTGAACACAGCCACATCAATGTTCAAACTAACAGCCATTATTTGCATTACAGTGACATTTGGTCTATTTGTGTTAGAAAGTTTACTTGCACAAATGAGAACCGGAGCATGCGAACTGGTTGTAAGATACTTCATACTCACACAACAAGCACATCGGTATATTGAGTTATATCAGTCAATTTAATATAAAAAAAAGGAATAATATCTCCTTTAAGATACTTTTAGCGCGTATGGCCAGCATACTACCACAGCAAACTCAGGATAAAATGCTTGCTAAATCTAAATTTTTTGATAGAATCTTGAAAGTAAGAAAAGTTAAGTAAATTAAGTACTGAGTAATTAGAAATGAAACTTAACAGCAAAATGCATGAATTAGTCATCAATCAAGTTCCAGGTTTTATCTGTGTGCATGACTTACAATCAAAAATTATAACGTTAAATGACAAAGCAGCGAAGGTCATCGGTTTTAAATCAAAAGCACAAGCTTTTGGCGTTCATTACACTGACATGAAATGTGAAGCCAGTGAAGATGCAGTATATTTTGAACGTCAAGATCAATTGGTTTTTTCTAAAAAGACTAAGATAGGGTTTGTAAGCTATCACAAATATGCTGATGATTGGAAACTTATGTTTGGTGAAAAATCGCCTTTATTTGACGACCAAGGGGATTTAATCGGATTGATTTCTTATTGGACTGATATGACAAATTATAAATTAATTGATATCAGCCGATTTATCTTAAATGCTGAAAAAAAGTTTTCTGGAAAAAAAAATAAAAAATTTACCTACTTAGTTGAAGATGGTAATGTAAACGACTATAAGCTTAGTGATAGGCAATTTGAATGTTTGTTTTTTTTACTACGAGCAAAAACAAGTAAGGAAATCGCAAATATTTTAGATATCTCTCCAAGGACAGTAGAAAGCTACCTCAATGAAATAAAACTTAAAATGCAATGTTTTTCCCGCGCACAACTTATAGATAAATGTTTGCATGAAGGCTTTTTAAATATCATTCCAAAAAAATTCCTCGCGTAATTAATTTTGATAAGTAAGAATTACAATAATCTACTTTGCTTTGTTGCTATATCACGTTGCACAACAGATTGGGTTATTTTTAAAACTTACCGCGTATTGGCTTGGGTTGCGGTGCATGATGGAAAGCAAAATGGTGATGACTTCTTTCGGGTGCAAAAAAGCTAATTTCGATGCGGCGATTATAAGCACTGCCCATAGGATCATCATTACTAGCTGTATCGTCTGCTTCGCCATAACCCACTGGCCTTAATGTTCTGAATGGAAAACCGTGTGACCATAAAAATGCTGTGACGCTCTGAGCCTGATGACGTGATAGCTCTAAGTTAATATCCGGCATTTGCACATTATCGGTGAAACCGGCGACAGTAATCTGCGCGGGTGTGCCAAAATGTTTAATAAACGAACTAACATCTTCGAGTAGGGGATATTGTTGCGGAATGATTGTTGGACTGTTGAAATAAAATATCCTATCTGAGGGGACAATAATCCGCACATGTTCCCCGATTTGTACAACTTGCACACCTTGTTTTTGTAATTTTTTTAACCAATGATGTTCGCTGGCTAAATCGGCACCGATCAAACCACCAACGCCTGCGCCTATGCCTGCGCCGGCGATAATTGAAGTTTCAGCCAAACCTGCAATGATGGCACCGCCAGCAGCGCCATAACCTGCACCTTTGGCAGCTTCAGAGCTTTCAAAATGATAGTTTTTAAATCGTACAAAAGGTGTACAAGCGGAAAGATTGACTAGCAGAGCAATCATAAAAAAGCTAATGATAAGGATACGTGTGACTGTTCGCGTCAATTTCATTTAAAAATCCTTTGCCAAAGTGAGGGGGCAAGTTGAAAATTTGTATGTGTTGTTGCCTAAATAGAAACTATCCTTTCTGCGTAGGTGCGTTGTTGAATAAATAGGCTCTGTCATCCCCGCGAAGGCGGGGATCCAGGGGAATCTATAAAAAAATGAGTTTTTTCATACAATCCATCTCTGGTACAGAACTGGATTCCAGACATTTTTGCATGTCCCTATGCAAAAATTCTAGAATGACAACTCATTTAACAATTTCTAATAGATGGCCGAAGTACCAATTAATAATTATTGTTTCTCAATTCTGGTTGTTAAGTCAAGTGGAAGACAATTGACTCAAACGATTGTAATTAATTGCTTTTAATAACGTCATAAATTTTTTTCGCACGTTTTAAAAAGGCTTCAAATTGTTCTTTTTGGTTACTAACCGGTGTAGATGCAAATCCAGTTGCAAGCCAAAGCACGCCAGCTAACTTTTGTTTACCTGGATAACGATAAAAGCATGCGATTTGTTTGCCTTTTTTATAGCCATAAACGCCTTCATATCGAGAAAACTGCATTTCTTGGATTTGTTGTTGCTGATTCAGGCTTTTTGGTGCAACGATGAGTACGCATAGATGTTTTTGACGTTGGTTATTATCAAGTTTTTTGTAGTCTATTGGTTCTGGTCTTATCCCTTTTACCATTTCACAGGAGTTTGCACTTGTAAACGTATGTTGGCCTTTTTTTCCAATAAATTTGGCATCAAGGAAAGTGGTTTTATTGAGAAAAATAGATTTTTTTATATCTGCCTGGGCACGGGGCGCATGGCCAGGAATGAATTTGATTTGATTTGTTGCCGGGCAAAATTGTTTGGCTTGTTCAATGCTAGTGAATTTTATCAATTGCTCATTTTTACCTTGTTGGGCTGCAAGACAAGTGGCATTAATAAAAAATACCGCAGATAAAATATAAAATAGATTACAAATTTTTTTCATAGTATTTTACCTCTTAATTTAGTTATAAGCACTGCAGTTATTGTTTCCCAGTTCAAGCACTGAAGTCAAGAAAAGTGGTTTGAACACCTATGGAATTTATTTCCCTACAGTTACAATCACCATTTTCTTTGGAAAAATCGACTGTTTTAATGCTTGATTGACATCCTCGACTGATATCGTTTTAATTTTATCGATTAAATCAGGTAGATAATTTACTGGCAAATTATAACGGCCAACCAATGCTAAATAGTTAGCAATTTGACTATTACTAGCTAATTGTAACGGTAAATTTCCAGTTAAATAATCTTTTGCTAGGGTCAATTCTTTTTGCGTAATGCCATTTTTGACGAATTTTTCAACCACAGACTGAGTTACTTTAATTGCCTTAGGCGTTTGTTTGTCTTTGGTTTGTAGATAAATCAAAAAAGGGCCGTTTTGGGCATAAGGCACCAATGCCGAGCCAACGCCATAACTTAAACCATTTTTTTCGCGTACCACATGGAAAAGTCGGGAAGAAGAATCACCGCCTAAAATATAATTTGCAACGACTAAAGCGACGTAATTTGGGTTAGAGCGAGTCACGCCAATTTGACCGATGCGAATTGCCGTTTGCGTTGATGGATATTTTATATTTAGTGATTTTTTAGCAGCTGATTTTGGCGCTGCTAATGGCGCTGCCGCGGCACCGCTAGGTAATGCTTTACTAATTTGTGCAGCAATGGCTTGGGCTTGCTCGCGAGTAATATCACCAACAATCGCTAAGGTTGCATTCTTAGCAACATAATAACGCTGATGAAAAGCTTTTAATTGCTGCGCAGTAATTTTTGCAATGCTATCCGTCGTTCCTATCACAGGATGCGCATAAGGATAATTTTGATAAATAAGTTTAAAAAAGTTGTCTGTGGCAATCGTTCCAGGGGATTGTAGTTTTGCTTGAATGGCATCAGCTAAAATTCTTTGCGTGCGTGCAAAAGCCTTTTGTGGGAATGTTGGTTTAGATAATAGGGTAGTAAATAATTTTAATGCCGGTTGTAACACTTCTGCTTTAGTTAAACTACGTAGCGATAAGCTAGTCATATCCCGGTTCGTGCTAGAGGTGAAAATTACACCTAAGTTAGCAAATTGAGCCGCGATAGCATCGGCATTGAGGTTGCCTGCGCCTTCATTGATCATACTACTAGTAAAATTTGCTAAGCCAAAATTTTTACCATCCCGGCTGGAACCGGCGTTGAATGCAATAACGATATCCAGCATGGGTAATTGTTTAATTTGATCAAAATAAACTTTTAAGCCTTGCGGGGTTTGCCAAACAGTGACTCGATCTGCCAGGCGAGTTCTGGCCATTGCATTGAACGGGAGTAAACAAATAATTAGTATTGTAAATACAAATTTTTTAATGAACATTAGTGGATCCTATGGCTGATGCTGGTGTTTGAGTTTGTTGGTTTTTACGTTGTTGTAAGTTTAACGGTAGCGGTTGTAGTATAGCTAAGGTTAATCTTTTCGCAACGAGATATTTTTTAGCGACTGCTTGCACTTGGGCTGCAGTAACTTTAGCAATTTTGTTGGGTAAATCATCGGCCAATGATAATGGCAAGTCTAAGCTAGCGAGTTGTCCCAACTTCATTGCTTGAATATAAATTGAATCGCGGGCATAAATATTGCTAGCGATCACTTGTGTTTTAATTCTTTTTAATTCTTGTGCGGATATGGGCTTTTGTTGCAGTTTTTTAATTTCTGCTAATAAAGCTGCTTTTAATTGGGCAATCGTATGGTTTTTTGCCGGTATACCCGCAAATAGATACTGGCTGGTATATTTTTGTAGGGGATTGTAATTGCTACCGATGGAACTGGCAATTTCTTTGCCGCGGACCAAGTCGCGGCTGAGTCTGGCGCTATCATCACCGTCAAGAATACCATCTAATACTAACAATGCATAGGCTTGCCAAGTTTTGTTAGTAGGCAGAGTTTTTAATGATGGGGCTTGATAACCCATAAGTAGCCAGGGTAATTTCGCTGGGAGTTTGATATCTATAGTGCGAGTACCCAATGGTGGTTGGGGTGGATGCGGTTTCAATTTTGGCACTTTTCTCGTGGGGATTTGCCCAAAAGTTTTTTCAGCTAATTGATAAACTTGCTCTGGCACGACATCGCCGACAACTACGAGAGTTGCGTTATTGGGAGCATACCAGGTTTGATACCAACGGCGAACATTATTTAGTGTCATATGTTGTAAATCACTTTCCCAGCCAATGACCGGATGATGATAGGGAACTGATAAATAAGCCGCAGCCATAAACCGTTCATAGGTTTGTGCTTGCGGATTATTGACAAGGCGAAGCCGACGTTCTTCTTGTACTACTTTGATTTCTTTGGCGAAGCCTTGTTCACTGATGGTTAAATTTTGCATGCGATCTGCTTCTAAGCGAAAGACGATAGGCAAACGATCAGCAGCAATTTTAGTAAAGTAATAGGTATAATCGTAAGAAGTGGCTGCATTTTCAACGCCGCCATTTTGCGCGATAATTTTCGCATAGGTATTTTCGGGATAGTTTTTACTTCCATCAAACATCAAGTGTTCGAGTACATGTGAGATGCCGGTGATGCCGTTGGGTTCGTAAGAAGATCCGACTTTATACCAGACTTCAATGATTGCAATGGGAGCGCGGTTGTCTGGTTTAACGATGATTTTTAAGCCATTTTTCAAGGTGTAAGTAGCTAATGCATTGTCTGTTTTTTGCGCATAAACGCTAGTGCTAAAGATTAAAACTAATATACCAGTGAGCAGCAAGATGGTTTTTCTCATAAGTTTCTCGATGGTTAAAACACTCTGATTATAAGGGAATCATTTTACTGCTGACAAGCAAATATTTTATTTGGTTTGCTGCGCTATTTCTAAGGTTAAAAATGTTATAATCATATTCAATTGTGTAAACCAGGTGAAAATACATGAGTTTATTTAACTTTATAAAAAAGAAACCTAAAATTACCGAATCTGCCACGAAAATAGTGGATAATCCTAAAGCAGAAAAAAAATCTAAATTTGCTTCATTGCGCGAGCGCTTAACTAAAACCCGAGCTAAGTTCAGCCAAGGCCTAGGCACATTGTTTTTAGGGAAAAAAGAAATCGATGCCGAGTTATTGCAAAGGTTAGAGGAGCAAATGCTGGTAGCAGATTTTGGCTTTGAAGTCACGCAAAAGCTGATTGAAAATTTAACCCAAAAGAGTAAACGCAAAGAGTTAAAAGACTCCGAACAACTCTTAAAGAATTTGCAAGAAGAGTTAAAAGCTATTTTAGCGCCTGTATCGCAACCACTGATTATCGAAGAAAAAAAGCCGTATGTAATTTTAATGGTTGGTGTGAATGGCGTGGGTAAAACAACGACTATAGGTAAAATTACCAAGCAATTACAAGCAGATAATAAAAAAGTCATGTTAGCTGCAGGTGATACTTTTAGAGCGGCAGCCATTGAGCAACTCCAAGTTTGGGGTGAGAGAAATGAAGTTCCTGTGGTTGCCCAGCAATCTGGTGCAGATTCTGCCTCAGTGATCTATGATGCTATGCAAGCCGCTAAAGCGAGAAATGTCGATGTTTTGATTGCCGATACGGCAGGTCGCTTACATACGCAACAAGGTTTAATGCAAGAGTTACAAAAAGTAAAACGCGTGATGACAAAACTAGACGCGCAAGCACCGCATGAAATTTTGTTGGTTGTCGATGCCAGCACCGGCCAAAATGCCTTACAACAAGCGAAAAAGTTTAATGAAGCCTTAGAACTTTCTGGCATTGTTCTAACTAAACTCGATGGCACAGCTAAAGGTGGTATTATTTTTGCAATTGCCCAAGCATTAAAATTGCCGATTCGCTTTATTGGCGTTGGTGAGGGCATTGATGATTTGCGTGCATTTAATGCTGACGAATTTATTAATGCGATATGGACTCAAGCATAATATGCAAATTCGCTTTGATAAAGTTTCAAAACATTACAATCAACAGCATCAAGCTTTGAGTGAAATCAGTTTTTGTATTCATCAAGGTGAGATGGTATTTCTTACCGGCCATTCCGGCGCTGGCAAAACAACACTATTAAAGTTAATTGCATTGCTGGAAAGAAACTATCAAGGTCGTATTTTTCTTAATGGTGAAAATATTGCTAAACTCAAACCACAACATATTCCTTATTTGCGCCGTCATATTGGTTTGATTTTTCAAGACCCACATTTATTACCGGACAGAAATGTTTTCCATAATGTCGCATTACCTTTAGTGATTACTGCGACTGATAAACGTGAAATCGCAAAACGTGTGCGTGCGGCATTGGATAAAGTCGGGTTAATAAATAAAGAAAAAAAATATCCACAAGCGTTGTCTAGTGGCGAACAACAACGAGTTGGCATTGCTAGAGCGATCGTTTCTAAGCCGTTATTATTATTAGCCGATGAGCCGACAGGAAATTTAGATCCGGCTTTATCAGTAGAGATTATGGACGTATTTAATAGTTTAAATCGTGGCTAGCGATTAAAATCGTCGTACCCAATTGATTTAAACTATTAAAT
>JBCDIY010000008.1:0-15110 GCA_038748435.1 Pseudomonadota bacterium
CCGCTTTATCAGCAAGCAATTATTTTTTTTCTTTGCATGCGTCATGGTCTCTTTATTCTGAAGATTTTGATATAATTTTATCCGTTACCATTTTATATTTGATCGATTATGCATGAGAACAATTATTTCGCTAATTTAGATATACGCAACATTATTTTTGCAGTTATCATTTTTACTATAGGTATTATAATTGCGAAAATAGTGAGCTATTTGCTTAATAAAAGGTTACATTCTAAAGTTAATCATTCGCAATTTCGCGTGTTAAACCGTTTTCTAACTACCTTAATCATTGGACTTTTTAGCCTAAGTGCTTTACAAGTGATAGGGTTTAAATTTGGGGTATTACTCGGTGCTGCAGGTATATTTACTCTGGCTATTGGATTTGCCTCACAGCTAGCCGTTTCAAATATTATCAGTGGATTATTTTTATACTACGAAAGGCCGTTTAAGATTGGGGAAACGATTGCAATCAATAATGTTAAGGGAAAAGTATACTCTATTGGTGCACTTGCGGTCAGCTTATTGTGTTCAGATAATACGTTAATTAGAGTGCCTAATGAGACATTGATTAAACATCCAATCACCAATTTTTCTTTCACTCAAGACACAAATTTCGTTATAAGATTACTGATAAATACTGATATTGAGGTCAATACATTAATAGCAGAATTAGCGACGATTTTAACCAAACATGATGAGTTATTATTTAATAAAAAATCTTCAGTTAAGATAGATAATATTACTGAAACCGGCATCTTACTTGTGATGACGTGTTGGACAGCGAAAGCTAATCTTAATGCGATCAAAAATAAAATTTATACAGAAGTCGCGAATTTATTAATACGCAAAAAAGTTAAATTAAATTTAAATCATCAAGCAGTCACTTTAATAAATGGAGGGCCTGCATGGCAGTAAAGCAGATTAAAGCACCATTACCTTTATTTGATAACTTAGATTTTCTCCAAAATGCTAGTAAGCCTGCAGGTATATATGCCGGTGAGTTTTTAACAGATTTCGAAAAAACTAAAGCATTCTTACTCAGTTACCGTGCAAGTTTGCCTACCTTTAATGCCTATCGTCGTGAAGTTGAGCGATTTTTGCATTGGTGTAATAAAGTCTTACTAAAGTCCTTAGTGCAGTTAACGCGGGAAGACTTTGAAGATTATATTGCTTTTTGTCAAAATCCACCTAAGGATTGGATTGGTTTGCAAAATGTTCCGAAATTTATTGATCAAGCTGGCAATAGAGTGGCTAATGCTGAGTGGCGTCCTTTTGTCGCAACGTTGCCAAAATCAGTGATCAAACTCGGAAAAAAACCGAGTATCAAGGATTATCGATTGTCGGAAAAAGCCTTGCAGCAAATATTCTCAATTCTTAGTAGTTTTTATAATTTTTTGATCCAAGAAAATTATGCCAAGGTAAACCCGGTACTATTGATTAAACAAAAAAATACAAAATATATTCGTAAACATCAAACAAATGCTAAAGTTCGTAGGAGGTCTGAATTGCAGTGGGCTTACGTGATAGAAACAGCAGAAATATTAGCTAATAAAGATCCCGAAGTACATCAACGTACATTATTTATTATGAATTTGTTATATGGTATGTATTTACGTATTTCCGAATTAGTTGCTAGTGAACGTTGGACACCACAGATGAGTGATTTTGCTCGAGATTATGATGGTAATTGGTGGTTCACTACGGTTGGTAAAGGTAATAAGGAGCGGCAAATTTCTGTAAGTGATGCAATGCTGGCGGCATTAAAACGCTATCGTCAATACTTAGGTGTAATACCTTTACCGGCGCCAGGCGAGGATTTACCTTTATTAAATAAAGTTCGTGGCCATGGACCAGTAACGAGCACGCGTTATATTCGTAAAATTGTACAATTTTGTTTTGATCAAGCAGTAGAACGTTTGCAACAAGATAATATGCCTGAAGATGCACAACAGTTAATGGCAGCGACCGTGCATTGGTTACGTCACACAGGAATTTCTGATGATGTCAAATTCCGGCCGCGTGAACATGTGCGCGATGATGCGGGTCATAGCTCTAGTGCAATTACTGATCGTTATATTGATATTGGTTTACGTGAACGCCATGCTTCTGCGAGAAAAAAATTAATTAAACCGGAATAAGCCTGGCGCAAAACGCGCACTGTTTTATTAAAAAGCCAACTTAAAACTGTGTATTTTACTTGGGAATTATAGAAGCTACATATCGCTCTAGATTTTCATAAATCTTAATGTGCTGCAATTGCAATTGATACTTCGCTAACTCAGACTCGCCGTGGCCAGTTAATACCATAATCGGAATACATCCAGCATTTTCTGCTGCTTGCATATCGGTTAGCTTATCGCCAACGAAAACAACTTGCTGCAAGTCAGTGTGAAAGTGTCGCGCAATTTCTAATAACATACCAGGTTGTGGTTTACGACATGCGCAGTGATCTTCATTGCGATGTGGGCAATAAGTAATGTAGTCGATAACAGCGTTGTGTTGGTGACAAACGCGCTGCATTTTGGCATGAATTGCTTGTAACTCCTCCTGGCTATAAAGCCCTTTAGCAATACCAGCTTGATTACTCGCAACGGCAATTCTAAAACCTAGTTGGTTCAATTGTGCCATTGCCTCGATGCTACCAGGGATAGGCTGCCATTCTTCAGGACATGTGACATAGCGGCCAAGGTGATCGATATTAATCACACCATCACGATCTAAAATAACGAGTTTGTTGGTTTGCATTTTGCTGTCTAATTACTAATTATTTGTGTTGATTGTCAATTTATTATATGTGATAGGTAAAAAAAATTAAATAAATAAAAATTACGAGTTTGGTTTGTTAAAATTTCGAATAAAAAACAATTTTTATGTTGATTTAGTATTTAAGCTAATATAAAATTGAGAAAATAGACATAAAAAATTAAATAAAATGAAAAAAATAACCAATCCGCATGATAAATTGTTTCGTGCTAGTATGATGCAAATCCAAGTCGCGAGAGATTTTCTCAATGCACACTTACCCAGAGCAATGAAGCAGATGATGAATCTGGATGAATTACATTATGTACAAAAATCATTTGTAGACAAAAAATTACAAGAGCAAATTGTTGATGTTTTATATCAAACAAAAATAAAAGATAAAACCGGATATATTTATATTTTGTGTGAACACCAAAGTACGGTGCAAAAATTACTACCTTTGAGAATGATAAAGTATATTTTAGAGATTCTATCTTTCCATCAAGATAGCTATGCCGGACAAGAATTTCCAATTATTTATCCAATGATATTTTATACAGGCTCGAAAAGATATACTCAAAGCACCAATTTTTTCGATTTATTTGGCAATAACAAAAAGCGCATGCAAACAATTTTAACTCAACCCTTGCAGTTAATTGAGGTAAATAAACTTGATGACCGAGAACAGCAAAAGCATATTTGGTCAGGTACGTTAGCATATATATATATAAACATGCTAGAAGGAGGAATATCTTACAAGTACTGCAATCTTTACAACCAGAATTTATTAAAATAGAATCATTAGATGGTATGACGTACATAGAAATTTTGCTAACATATCTAATAAATGAAACCAAAGTTGAAGACAGTACAACAGTGCTTGAAGAAGTTTCGCAAAGTATGCTAAGTAAAACAGGAGCAAAAATGAAAACAATGGCCGATGCTTTAAAGAAAATGGGTTTTGATGTGGGTTTACAGCAAGGCATGCAACAAGGGATGGAGCAAGGCATGCATCAAGGAAAAAGGCAAGGTTTACTGCAAGCCAGAAAAGAAACCGCAAACAAGATCAACCAAATTGCAAAGGGTATGGTAAATCTTGGTATGCAAGCAGAACAAATAGTAAAGCTTACGGGTTTATCATTACAAGAAGTACAAAAATTGCAAACAATGGAAACATCGCAATAAAACTAATAATGATTAATTAGTGTGAATAAAAAATAAAAGTTCAGTCTCAATTAACCTTGGTGCATATAACGATTACTTTCGTAATTTTCAAAACGCATGATGTTGCCTTTAAAAGTGAGACGAATTTTACCTATAGGGCCATTACGCTGCTTGGCAATGATTAACTCAGCGATACCCTTGTCTGCACTATCTGGATGATAAACTTCGTCGCGATAGATAAATGTGATGACATCAGCATCTTGTTCAATCGCACCAGATTCACGTAAGTCAGACATCATCGGGCGTTTATCTTGGCGTGATTCTAAGCTGCGATTTAACTGCGACAATGCGATTACCGGCACGTCCAATTCTCGAGCTAAAGATTTTATCGATCTAGATATTTCCGAAATTTCCGCGACACGATTATTGCTTAATCCAGGGACACGCATGAGTTGTAAATAATCAATGACGATCAAACCGAGTTCGCCTTGCTCACGCATTACCCGACGTGCTCTAGAGCGCATTTCAGTTGGGCTTAATCCCGGCGTATCATCGATGAATATTTTTGCTTCAGCTAAAATATTCATCGCACTGGCTAACGAAGCAGCATCTTGATCGCGCAAGCGTCCGGTACGAATACGTTGTTGATCGATATTACCCAACGAAGAAAATAACCGCATGGCAAGGGCCTCTGCAGGCATTTCTAAACTGAAAACTAATACATTTTGTTTATATTTAATTGCAGCATATTCAGCAATATTTAATCCCAATATGGTTTTTCCCATAGAAGGCCGACCAGCAATAATAATCAGATCAGATTTTTGTAATCCTGAAGTATAGGCATCTAAATCCACATAACCGGTTGCCAATCCAGTAATATTGCCCTTGTTGTGAAATAAATTATCGATGCGATCATAAGCTTTAGCGGCAACTTGCTGGATTATCGTTGGCCCACCAGATTTGTTCGTTTGTTCAGCGATTGCAAATACTCTTTGTTCGGCTCGATCTAAAATTTCACGTGAGTCGCGTCCTTCAGGTTGAAAAGATTCATCGGCAATTTCATGACTTGCTTCGATCAGTTGTCTAAGGATAGAACGCTCACGCACGATTTGTGCATAGGCATTGACATTGGCGGCACTTGGGATGGTATTAGCTAATTCATATAAATAAACTTCATCACCGGCTGCTTTTAATTTATTTTCACCGCGTAGCGCTTCGATCACTGTAACCACATCGATAGGTTGATTGCGCTCAACTAGTTGTGAAATCGCTTGAAAAATCAATTTATGATTCGGTTGATAGAAATCTGCTTCACTAACAAATTCAATGATTTTATCCCAAACATTAGCATCAAGCATGAGGCCGCCAAGGACGGATTGTTCAGCCTCAATCGAGTGTGGTGGTACGCGCACTTGGCGCATAGCTTTATTTGATTTTTTTTGCAGCGATTGATTTTCTACCATAGCGTTCATCTTAACATTTTGTCGCTTGTGGCGACAAAAACATTTCGATTAAATCGTTTAAAAATTGTTTTCCCAATGTTGTCGTTCTGATGGTTTCATCATTAAAGATTAATAATTGTTTTGCAGCAGCTCGCTGCAATGTAGGTAAAACAGTTTTAACGCTAACGCCACTATAATCCTCGAAATCACTGATTTTGATAGTTTCAAATAAACGTAATGCATTTAGCATAAACTCAAAAATTCGCTCATTAACTGGTATAAATTCTGTTTTTTGAATGAAATCATCGGTTGCATCGAGATAGGTTTTAGGTTGTTTAAATTTTAACAATCTGACAATCTTATTCTCATCGACAAGAGTGATCTTACTATGTGCACCGGCGCCAATTCCAAGATAATCACCATAACGCCAGTAATTAAGATTATGCTGACAGTATTGCCGAGCTTTAGAGAAAGCAGAGACTTCATACTGTTGAAAGTGAGATTGTTGCAATAATTCAATGCCTAAGCTATGCATACGTGCAATGTCATCATGTTTAGGTAAAACCGGTGGGTATTTGAAAAATAGAGTGTTGGGTTCAAGTGTCAATTGATACCAAGAGATATGCGCTGGAGCAAATGATATGACTGCTGCTAAATCATCTAATGCTTGTGCGATAGTTTGTTGCGGCAAACCAAACATCAGATCTAAGTTAACGTTGTTAAAACCTGCGTTATAAGCCTTTTCTATAGCTTGACTTGCCGTTTGACCATTGTGAATCCGGCCTAATGTTTTTAAATGTAAATCATTTAAACTTTGTATGCCTAAGGACAAGCGATTGATACCTGCTGCAAAGTAACCTTGAAAATGCCCTTGTTCTACTGTACCAGGATTTGCTTCTAGGGTAATCTCTATGTTCTCAGTAAAGCTAAGTCTCTGTTTTAATGCTTGTAACAGATCGTGAATGGCCGTTGGCGAAAATAAACTAGGTGTTCCGCCACCTAAAAAAATCGATTGTATCGCTCGCTGTTGTATGTAAGCTAGATCAGCTTCTAAATCTGCAAGCAATTGCTTAATATATATTTTTTCTGGCAAATCGGTTTTTAATGTATGCGAATTGAAATCACAGTAAGGACATTTTTGTATGCACCAGGGGAAATGAATATATAGGCTTAAGGGTGGTAATTGTAACATCACTTGTATCACTTTTCGGATTTACACGAAACCCGCTCAAATCCTCATTTATGGTTGGGTTTGGCTTCTGCTATAAACCATAAACCTAACCTACATCTTTTATATATCGTCTAATTTTCATGATTTACATTATTTATGTATATCCTACTTAATTGCAAAAAGTATAACAGAAAGTAAATGACTTTCGCGCTAAATTTTACCTATTATGAAAAAATTACTTGAATAAAACATCTAAGCCATGTTATATAAACAAATGAAAGCAAGAGAATTGAAAAAATATTAATTCATCAAAAATATCTTAACAAATTTACACTCATGTAATTCCGTACCATTCCTGCTGTAGGAGACGCTTTGCATTATTTTTTCTAAATTTGTTATATTAAATACTCAAATTATTTTAAATTTGTTTAGAAATTACCTTAAAACTCAAATGGAGTTTCTTATAAGTAATGAAGGAAAAAAATCTACCTTATCATTTAGCATTAATGCTCATACCAGGTATAGGGATTAAATTACGTCGTCGAATATTGACAGACTATCCTGACCTTGCCGATTTTTTCAATTTATCTAAGCGAAAATTATACAGTTTAGGTTGCAACGAACAACTGATTGCGATGCTAAAGCATCCTGATTGGCAGATGGTTGAGCGACATATTGCTTGGCAAACAAAAAGCGAGGCTCATCATATTATCTCGATCAGTGATAAAGATTATCCGCGAGCACTCAAATATATCGATAATCCACCGACGCCTATTTTTGTGCGCGGCAATAAAAATATTCTGAATGAGCCGCAAATTTCGATGGTGGGTAGTCGCAATGCAACGCCAAATGGAGCGAGATATGCATATGATTTTGCTTATCATTTAGCAAAATCTGGTTTGCTTATTACCAGTGGATTAGCTGTCGGTATTGATGCAGCTAGTCATCAAGGGGCGCTTGCTGCAGCGAGCGCGACTATTGCGGTGATGGGAACTGGAATAACAACTATTTATCCTAGAGATAATAAACAGTTAGCGGAGCAGATCATTGCTAAAGGTGGAGCTTTAATTTCTGAATTTAGTTTATCAACTAGGCCGAGACGCGAAAATTTTCCTAGAAGAAATCGCATCATTAGCGGCTTGGCTTTAGGTGTTTTAGTCGTAGAAGCTGCGCAACGTAGTGGCTCTCTAATTACAGCAAAATATGCCTTGGACCAAGGCAGAGAAGTTTTTGCAATCCCAAGTTCACCACACAATCCTATGGCTAAAGGTTGTCATAGTTTACTTAAATCTGGTGCCAAGCTAGTTGAGAATATCAGTGATATTTTGCAGGAATTAAAGCCACAATTGCAGCAACAATGTACACAAACACTAAGTAATCTAAGCAAGATCAATAACCTACAAGGTGACGCAAAAAAATGTCTTGACTGTATCAAATTTGAGCCTTCGCCGATCGACTTAATTATCCAACAAGCCGGTTTAGAAGCAAACAAAGTAAGTAGTTGTTTAATGCAGCTAGAATTATCAGGAATGGTAATGAAGTCTGCTTATGGTTATCAAATTAAGCATGAATGGGGCAACCAATGAAAGCATATGATTTTGATGTATTGATGGAGCTAATAGAGGATTTATTAGAAACTAATGATATTAACCTGCCTAGATCCTCTGTAAGTTATTCTGAGATAGTAAATAGCATCCATGATGCACATGAAACTTGCTATTTCGAAAGATCATTAGATCATCAATTAAAGATTAACGCAAAATCAAGGCAATCGTCTATTTTGCAATCACATAGAGTTTATACTCACGATGAAATCGATGTGATAGGCGGGGAAAAGTTAAGTTATTTGTTACATCTAGAAAAGCTTCAAATTATCACTGATGAAATCAGGGAAAATATTATCCAACAAATATTCCAAGACTATAATTGTGATATTGATCAAGCAGTATTTGAAAAAATCATCTTGACAAATTTATCTATCCATAACTATAGTTTTGGGTTACAAGCTTATTCAAATATGATTAAGGATAATTATATTCACTAAACTTAGGCATAAAATGAGATGAGTGTAAATTTATTATTAGTAGAATCACCGGCAAAGGCGAAAACCATTAAAAAATATCTGGGAAAGAGTTTCCAAGTATTGGCAACTTATGGTCATGTTCTAGATTTGCCCAGGAAGCAAAATGCAATTGTGCCCGAACGTGATTTCACCCAGAATGATTTCGAACCGAAATTAATTCCTATTGAGAAAAATGAAAAACATATTGATGCTATTGCTAAAGCAGCGAAAAAAGCTAAAATTATTTATCTCGCAACTGACCCTGACAGAGAAGGTGAAGCTATTTCTTGGCATATTCAGCAGATACTCGAAGAAAAAAAATTATTAAATGGTAAAGATATTCATCGCGTGGTTTTTTATCAGATTACTAAAAAAGCGGTGAATGATGCAGTTGCAAATCCGCGTGATGTGTCTAGAGAGTTAGTCCAAGCACAACAAGCAAGACGAGTACTCGATTATCTAGTCGGGTTTAGACTATCACCGTTGTTGTGGAAAAAAGTCCGTCCTGGGTTATCAGCCGGTCGCGTACAAAGTCCAGCATTGTGTATGATCGTCGAACGTGAAGAAGAAATCGACAAATTTGTACCACAGGAATATTGGACTATTAACGCACTTGCGTTATACGACAAACAAAATATAGAAGCCCGTTTAATTCAATATAACAACGAAAAAGTAGAGCAATTCACCGTCACTAACGAAGAACAAGCCCAAGCAATTCAAGCTGATCTGCTTAAACAAGCGAAAGGTAAATTGCAGGTCATTAAGGTGGAGAAAAAACAACGTAAGCGTAATCCAGCTGCGCCTTTTATTACCTCAACGTTACAGCAAGAAGCGGCACGTAAGCTAGGTTTCAGCGCGCAAAGAACTATGCGTATTGCGCAGCAACTATATGAAGGAATTGATTTTGGTTCGGGTGTTTCTGGCTTGATTACCTATATGCGTACCGATTCGGTCAATTTAGCTGCCGAAGCTGTCGCTGAAATTCGTGAAGTCATTGCGAGTAAATATGGCAAAGAAAATGTTCCCGCTGAAGTGAGGAGCTTTAAACGTAAAGTACGCAATGCCCAAGAAGCACATGAAGCAATTCGTCCGACGTCAGCGGCGAATATTCCTGATGAAATTAAGTCGGCCTTAACCACAGATCAATACAAATTATATAATTTAATTTGGAAACGAACTTTAGCAAGTCAAATGTTACATGCAACCATGAACACAGTGGCTATAACCCTGGCTTGTGGTAGTGAAAAAAATCTATTTCGCGTTAATGGATCAACCATTGCTAATCCAGGATTTTTAAAGTTGTATCAAGAAGGTTTGGATGACGCGAAAAGTGCAGATCAAGAAGATAAAATTTTACCGCCCATGCAAGAAGGCGATGAATTAAAGCTTAATGAAATTCCTATCGAACAACATTTTACTGAACCACCGCCACGTTATAGTGAAGCGAGTTTGATCAAAGCGTTAGAAGAGCATGGTATTGGTCGACCATCGACTTATGCGAGTATTTTATCAACTATTGTGAGTCGTGAATATGTCATTCTCGACCAAAAACGCTTTAAACCTACCGATGTCGGTCGCGTCGTGAAAAAGTTTTTAACCAATTATTTCACCAAGTATGTCGATTATGATTTTACTGCAGGTATGGAAAATGAGTTAGATGAAATTTCTCGTGGTGAAAAACAATGGATTCCAATGATGAAAGAATTTTGGGAACCATTCAAGTCACAGCTCGATACCATTGAAGAAACTGTGCAACGTAAAGATGTTACCCAAGAAAAAATGGATGAAAAATGCCCTAAGTGTGACAAACCATTAGTATTGCGCCTAGGCCGCGGCGGCCGTTTTGTTGGTTGTACCGGTTACCCAGATTGTGACTATACTCGCAGTCAAGATACTGATGATGCGCAAGCGCAGAAAGAGCAAGAGATCGCCCAAGATCGTAAATGTCCTAATTGTAATACGCCACTCGTCATTAAATTTGGCCGTTATGGTAAATTTTTAGGCTGTGCTAATTATCCGGAATGTAAACATATCGAACCGTTAATTAAACCAGAGAACACGCAAGTAAAATGTGCTGAGTGTAAACAGGGTGATTTATTAAAACGGCGGTCGCGTTATGGCAAATTCTTTTACTCTTGTGAACGTTACCCCGATTGCAAATATGCCGTTTGGAATGAACCAGTTGCAGAACCTTGTCCTAAATGTAAATGGCCTTTATTGACATTAAAGACTACAAAACGTCGCGGCACTGAAAAAGTATGCCCACAAAAAACCTGTGATTATGCTTTACAGATCGAACCACCGGAGGGCAAATAAATAATCTTATCTGCGCCAAAATCCAGGTGTGAATAAAATTAAAATACTAAATATTTCTAGCCGTCCTAGCAGCATAGCGAAGATTAAAATCCATTTTTCTAAATCACTCAGTGCTTGGTAGCTATGTGCGACACCGCCTATGCTGGCACCAGTATTGGCCAGGGTTGCGGTAACTGCGCCAAATGCAGTGGTGACATCCATGCCAGCAGCTAACATCACTAAAAATAAAATAATAAAAATGAAAATAAAGATGGCAATATAGCCAGACACACCACCAATGACATAAGGGGGTAAAATTTGTTTGCCAAATTTCAAACTCAATACCGAACGTGGGTGAATTAAGCGTTGTAATTCTAGAAAACCTTGTTTTAACACTAACAGTACTCGCATGACTTTAATGCCGCCACTGGTAGAACCGCCACAGCCACCCACCATAGCAAAAATCATTATAAAAAATGGGATGAAGCTAGGCCAAGTGGAAAAATTACCGGTGATAAAGCCAGTTGTTGTTAACATAGAAACCGTATCAAAGCTAGCTTTTAATAAAGTAGTTTTTACATTATCAAAAATATTATATCGTAGTAATGTTAAGGTGGTGATAATAGTGACAACAAGTAATATATAACGGAAAAACTTAAATTCAATATCTTTCCAATAAGCACTAAATTTTTTGTTGTTCAGCACTAAAAAATGCAGTGAAAAATTGGTGGCGCCTAATAGCATAAACACTATAGCAATAATTTCAATACCAGGATTATGATAGTAAGCGAAGCTGTTATCGTGCATGGTAAAACCACCTGTTGCAACGGTAGTAAAACTTTCACCTAAAGCATCAAAGAATGTCATGCCCGCTATCCAATAGCATAAAGCACACAAAATGGTTAAGCCAATATAAATCAACCACAGTGTTTTTGCCGTTTCAGTAATGCGCGGGGTCAATTTACTTTCTTTAATTGGGCCGGGAATTTCCGCACGGTATAATTGCATTCCACCAATACCCAACATCGGCATGATTGCTACGGCCAAGACAATAATTCCCATACCGCCGAGAAATTGTAATTGTTGGCGGTAATATAGTAATGAATGTGGCAAAAAATCGATGCCAGTTAATACCGTTGCTCCGGTCGTGGTTAAGCCAGAAACTGATTCAAACATAGCATTGGTAAAACTCATTACTGGGTCGGTGGCGAATAATAAGGGTAAAGCGCCAAAGAAACACAGTACGACCCAAAATAGTACTGCGACTAAAAAACCATCGCGAGTTTTTAATTCGGAAGATTTCTTATAAAAGGGCAACCACAAGCATAAACCAACAAAAAAAGTAATTAAAAATGCAGCAACAAAAGAATCAATGGTGCCATCACCATAGATCAACGCTACAATGATAGGCGGAATCATGCTTAAGCTAAATAGCATTAACAAGGCGCCTAATATACGAAAGATAGTTTTATATTGCATGTTGGTTATTGTATGTATGCCACATTTACTTGGAATAATTTTTCTACTTCACGGATATGCTTCTTATCGATGACTAATAAGATAACATGATCGCCCGATTCAATGACTAAGTCATCAAAGCTTAATATAATTTCTTCGCCGCGTTTGACTGCACAAACTAAAGCACTCTTGGGTAGTTTAATTTCGTTTAATTTGCAACCAACGACATTGGAAGTTTTACGATCACCATGAGCGACAATTTCAATCGCTTCAGCAGCACCGCGACGCAAGGAGTACACATTGACTACATCACCCTTACGCAAATGCGTTAAGATAGTACCGATGGTCGCTTGTTGTGGAGAAATCGCAATATCAATCGGGCCACCTTCAATTAAATCGGTATAAGCCGTACGCGTGATGATGGCCATCACTTGTCTAGCACCTAAACGTTTAGCAAGTAAGGCAGACATAATATTCGCTTCGTCTTCGTCGGTCACGGCGCAAAAAGTATCGATATACTCAACGTTTTCAGAGACTAATAAATCTCTATCTGAAGCGTCGCCTAATAAAACTGTGGTATGTAATAATTTTTCCGATAAAATTTTCGCACGTTCAGGGTCTTTTTCAACGATCTTAACTTGATACTCTACTTCAAGCGTTTTTGCCAATTGGAAACCAATATGGCCGCCACCGACAATTAGAATACGTTTGCTTGGCGGTTCTAACCGACGTAATGCACTCATAATCGCTTGTACATGTTTTTTTGCTGCAATAAAAAATACTTCATCACCAATTTCGATCGTTGTGGTGTCTTTAATTTCTACAATTTGATTGGCTCGATAAATGGCGACAATACGTAGTGGTGTCCCGGGAAATGCAGCATAAAGTTCGGCTAAGGTTTTGCCAACCAATTTGCCGCCGAAGTAGGGTTTAATCGCTACCATACGGATTTTGCCTTTAGCAAAGTCCAAGACTTGTAGAGCGCCAGGATGCTCTACCAGATGTTGGACGTATTCCGTCACCAATCGTTCAGGACTAATACAAAAATCGATGGGGATATGATCGCTATCAAATAATTCTGAGTGGACTAAATATTCTGTGGAGCGAATGCGAGCAATTTTTGTCGGTGTTTGAAACAAAGTATAAGCGATTTGGCAGGCGACGATGTTAGTTTCATCGTTATCAGTAACTGCAATCAACATATCTGCATCGGGGGCGCCCGCTTGATAAAGAATATCAGGGTGTGATCCAAACCCAGCAATGGTGCGTAAATCAAACTTAGTATTCAATACATGTAATTTTGCTAGGTTAGTATCGATGATAGTCACATCGTTATTTTCTTTTGCCAAATTCTCTGCTAGAGAACTGCCGACTTGTCCTGCACCTAATATGATTATTTTCATAGATAATGATATGATTAAATACAATTAATACTATTGTACTCTCGATGCTAAGGTTTTGCATGCCCTTATGCAAAAATTCTGCAATGACAGAACTGCAGCTTGGGTTGAGCGCAGCGAAGCCGAACACTGGCATGGATACAAAAATTCTACAAAGAGAAATAAACATTAAATGTCTATCGCTGAATTACTGATAATATTGTTTGTCGCATTGTTGGTGCTAGGGCCAAAAGAGTTAAAGCGCTTAGCACATTTCGTTGGGCGCGTCAGTGGTTATTTGCGTGACCATAAACAACAATGGCTATCAGAGGTTAACGACTATAAAAAGCAAATACAACTAGAAGAAAATATACAACGCGCAGAAGCAGCGGACAAGACTTATAATAAGCCAGTTGAGCCACATTCGGAATCCTAAAATTAATGCAAGCAACATTTTCTCTATCAGAACATTTAATCCTACTGCGAAAAAATTTAATCAAAGTGAGCTTATTTTTTCTGTTAATTTTAATCCTTGCATTGATATTTTCACGAACTATTTACACGTATCTTGCGCAACCCCTTTTATTGGCATTGCCAAACCAAGATCATTTAATCGCGACAAATATTACTTCACCCTTGCTAGTGCCGATGAAACTCGCAGTGATCGTCAGCTTGTTGCTGGTATTGCCCTACGCTTTATTACAAATCTGGCAATTTATTAGTCCTGGGCTTTACCAAAAAGAAAAGCAATTCAGTCGGTTTTTTATTGTTGCTACCATTGCTTTATTTTACCTAGGTATCTTATTTGCTTATTTTATTGTATTCCCACTGATTTTTAAATTTTTTGTTTTAACTACACCAAAAGGGGTAGTGATGTTACCAGACATCAGCCAGTATTTAAATTTTGTAATGAAGTTGTTTTTTGCCTTTGGTATGGCATTTGAAATACCGGTATTCGTTTTATTGTTAGTCAAAGCTAAACTAGTAACCATAAGACAATTAAAAAAACTTAGACCGTATATGATTGTAGTCGCGTTTATTTTAGGTATGTTATTGACACCGCCAGATGTTATTTCACAAATATTACTCGCTATTCCTTTATGCGGTTTGTATGAATTAGGCTTAATCGCTGCGAGGTTTATAGAACAGTAATTTGCCCTTTTACTAGCAAAAATGGTGAGAATCCAGTGCAAAGCCATCCCACCCTTGTTCTAAAGGCGTTGCTGCATAAATCATTGTAAAGCTGTCCCCCTCTTTTTACAAAAGAGGGGTTAGGGGAGATTTGTCAATATAGGGATAACAAGTTCGTACCTACACAAAAAAAATCCCTCCTGTCCTCCCTTTTAAAAAGGCGTTGTTGCGTAAATCAAAAAATAACCAATTTGTTCTTGTCATTC